>NZ_DCYU01000060.1:23761-134288 GCF_002331165.1 Pseudoalteromonas sp. UBA2102 | reverse complement strand
GCACCTACTTGCCAAGAACCATCTTCTGCGACAACTGCCGTCAAGGTTTGCGAATCACCATTAGAGTCTGTTACTAATACAGTGATCAAGCTACCTGGCTCTACATCAGTTGTGGTACCACTAAATACAGGTGTTGAATCGTTAGAGTCAGTAAAGTCATTTACACTAATAGTTGGTGCGGTTAAATCTATAGTGCCAGTTTGTGAGTCTTGCGCGCTATTACCAGCACTATCACTTACATTTGCCACCACACTAAACTCACCCTCAGCTAATGCTTGTGGGACATCTATACTCCATGTGCCATCACCATTTATAGCAGTGACAAATTGCTGCTCAGCGCCAGCATCATCAGTCACAATCACTGTAACCACACTACCCGCTGCTAAACCTTGAGTAAAGCCGCTTATAGTAGGCGTTGTATCGTTTGTATCACCAATATTATCTATAGTTACGGTAGGTGCGGTTAAATCTATGGTGCCAGTAACCGTTGCTGTACTGCTATTGCCTGCTTCGTCACTTACACTTGCAGTAACTGTAAAGTCACCTTCGCTAAGCTCATTAAGTATATCGGCGCTATAGCTTCCATCGGCATTAGTAACCGCTGTAATAGTTTGTTGATTACCGTCACTATCTGTTATTAATAAGGTAACCTCAGTACCTTGAGGTACATCTACTACGCTACCTGTCACACTCGGTGTTGTATCGTTTGTATCTGTAATTGGGTTAATAGTAATTGCAGGATCAGTTAAATCAATTTCCCCTACTTCTGTTGCAGAGGCTGTATTGCCAGCAGCATCGGTTACTGTTGCAACCACCGTAAATTGACCCTCTACCAACTCCTCGGTTGCTTCGATTGACCACGACCCATCAGCATTTGTGGTTACTTGCACAGTTTCTGTTGCGCCATCGCTGCCTGTAAAGGTAACAGTAACAACCGCACCTGCGTCAACATCTTGCGTAGTACCACTAATTGTTGGAGTGGTATCATTAGTATCAATAATAAAATTAATACTTACGGTTAAATCTACATTACCGACCGTACTTGCTTGTGCCTCATTGCCTGCATCGTCTATAACGGCTGCAACTACGGTAAAATCCCCTTCAGGCAGAGGCTCTGTAACTTGAGCGCTCCAAGAACCATCTTCTTGCGTGACCGCTAAAAGATTAAAAGTACTGCCATCACTTGCGGTAATCGTTAGGGTTATAGTGGTACCAGCAGGCACGTTACCGGTATTACCACTTAAAAATGGCGTGGTATCGTTTGTATCTGCAATAGAGTCAATTTGAATAGAAATAGGGGCAAATGTAACTTCACCACTTGTTTGCGCGGATGCTTCGTTACCCGCAGGGTCACTCACTGTCGCGGTAACACTAAACTCTCCACCAGGGATAGCGTTGGGCGATTCAACACTCCACGTGCCATCAGCCTCAAGTGTCGTTGTTAAGGTTTGTATATTACCGTCGCTATCGGTTACTAAAACAGTAATTACAGAGCCTTCAGGTGCCCCTTCAACACGGCCTACAAAAGTAGGGGTTGTGTCATTAGTGTCTGCAATGGCCGTAACCGTTATTTCAGGGCTAGTTAAATCAACTAACCCTTGCTCTATAGCTTGTGCTTCATTACCTGCAGTGTCGGTCACGGTTGCATTAACTTCAAACTCACCTTGTGCTAAAGGGGTAGAAACACTTACAGACCAGCTGCCATCATCATTTGTTTGCGTTAACAGCGTTTGAACTTGCCCATTAATATCAGTAATAACCACGGTAATTACCGAGCCTGCTGGCACATCTTGCGCAGAGCCAGTAATAATAGGGGTTGTATCTTGCGTATCGGCAATCGCATTAATTTCTACAATTGGCGCCGTTAAGTCAATAACTCCAGCATCACTTGCAAGTGCTTGGTTGCCTACGCTATCACTCACCTGCGCATCAACAGTAAAATCACCTTCTGGTAGTGCCACACCCACATCAACAGCCCAACTACCATCTTCACCGGTAATGGCTGTTAAAAGCTGCACTTCGCCTGCACTGTCAGTTACTGTGATTGTTACTTCAGTACCTTGTGGCACACCGGTTGTAGTACCGGTTAATGGCGGCGTAGCATTATTAGTTTCACCCGCTACTGTAACTGTAATTTCTGGAGCGGTTAAATCAATACTCGCAACTGCTTGGTCAATTGCTTGGTTACCAGCGGCATCAACTGCTACTGCGTTAACATTAAACTCCCCTTCAGCTAAAGGCGATGTAGTGGTAATACTCCAATTACCTTGTGCATCAACTTGTGTAACAATTGTTTGTTGTGTGCCTGTGCTATCGGTAAGAGTTACAGAGACGTTGTCGCCAGTATTCAAACCCGCTACCGACCCCGTAACCGTTACTGTCTGAGATGCAGAGTCTGCAACAGGGTCAATATTAATTACTGGCGCGGTGGTATCTATTTCAATAGAAATAGCATCGTTAAACGCATTACCATCTGGATCGGTGGCTTCTACAACTACGCTCACGGGTCCATCGGCTATCGGGTTAGGTAGTGTAATTTCAAACGTGCCATCTGGGCCAATAACCGCGCTTACTACTTGAGAGTTACCATTTTCATCTGTCACAGTAATATTTACTGTTTCACCCACTAAGTTTTCACTTGTACCACTAATTGTTGGCTGAGATGAATTAGTTAAACCTACCTCATTTAATGATATAGACGCAGTGCCATCATCAGGAACTACCCCATCAGAGGTGTCGCGAATATTTAGCGCTTCTGTAGAATCAGGATCAAAGCTTGAATCAAATGCAACGCTATTAGGGTTAACCCCCTCCGCAATACGTGTAAGCTGAACAAATGAGCTTCCTCCACCAGAGCCCGCACCACCAGCACCACCGGCGGCCGTTGCTTCTAAATTATCTAAAATATCACCATCGCCCTCTAAGGCATCTAAAAAGTCAGTAACATCAGAATTAGCCGCCGTTTGGCCATCGTTATTATCAG
The DNA here is from genome assembly GCF_002331165.1 of Pseudoalteromonas sp. UBA2102. Lineage (NCBI taxonomy): Bacteria > Pseudomonadati > Pseudomonadota > Gammaproteobacteria > Alteromonadales > Pseudoalteromonadaceae > Pseudoalteromonas > Pseudoalteromonas sp. UBA2102. Next base: position 131,305 of record NZ_DCYU01000060.1, on the reverse strand, counting down.
TTTGTTCTAAGCTTGCAATGGCCGCATCTAGGCTTTCGTCAAACACGGTGGTTTCGCTGCTATCGCGGGTTTCTTGTGCTAATAAATCAGGGGTGATCTTTACGTTTTGATTAGCAGGAATCGACAGTGTTTCTCCTTGCACATCAATTGTTAGCGATGAATTATCGGCGGTAACCACTAAATCGCCCACAGTAATAGTATCGCCCACTTCAAGTGGCTTAATTGTGCCATCTTCTAAAACAACACCAGCAGACCCTTTTAAGTCTATTACTAATAATTGATTAGATTCCATTTTACTTACCTCAAACATAAGAATTAAAAACTATTAATTAAAATGTAGAACAGCAAAACGCATTAGATACTGTACTCAAGTACAGTTTTTAAAAAAACATTAAAAATAAAAAAGTGGTAGATAATAAATTTTATGCTAGCCAAAACGATTATTTGCGAAAAATGCATTTATTGACTAAACCATATGGTAGGTATTGATAGCCCAAGTAACCCTAAGAGGAAGAAATGATTACAAAAAATACTTTACTAAAGCAAAAAGGAAAGCTGCTTATAGGTTTAACGCTAAGTGCGCTTGGCGCAACTAACGTGGTAAAAGCCGATGACAGCTCTGTGGCACCGCTTACATACGTCACCAGTAAAGCAATTGAAAATAATCCAGAGGTACAACAAGCATGGCATACATTTAAATCCTCAATTTATGGCGTAGATGCAGCCCGCTCAGGCTACTTACCTAGCGTTGATGTATCTGCCAGCGCAGGTTATGAGCGCCGAAACTACGGTATAGAAGACGAATACAACCGCAACACTGCAGAGCTTAGTGTTACTCAAATGCTTTACGACGGGTTTAGAACATCTAACACCGTTGAAAGGTTTGAGCGTATTCAGCTCATTCGGTATTTTGAATTACTCTCACAAACAGAGCAAACTGCATTAGATGCATCTATTGCATTTTTAGATGTGCAAAAATTTAAAGAACTTGTGACACTCGCTGAAGAAAACCTGCAAGAACACGAGTCTGTATACCAACAAATTGAACAAAGTGTAGGAGCCGGTGTTGCCCGAGCAGCAGATCTAGAGCAAATTAGTGGGCGCTTATCGCTAGCGCAATCTAATGTGCTAACCGAGTACGCTAACCTGCACGATGTAACCGCGCGTTATTTAAGGGTTGTTGGCGAGCTACCCGTTAATGATATAAAACAAGCCAAATTAGATGAGCAAAACGTGCCCATTTCTATTAACCAAGCGCTTGATATAGCCTATAAAAACAGCCCTGCTTTTTACGCATCGCTTTATAATATAGAGGCGCAAGAAGCCAATGCTCAGGCACAAAAGGCAGCGTTTCATCCAAACGTAGACTTATCTGCCCGTTACGGCACACAAGACAGAGACGAGCTAGGTTTAAACGAAACAAGAACCGAAGCACGGGTAGGTATAGACATAACCTATAACCTGTACAACGGGGGCCTAGATAGCGCCAACCTTGAACAAGCATACCAAGATGTAAATATTGCCAAGTATCAACGCGATCAAGCTTGTGTTGATATTCGTCAAAGCCTACAAATTGCCTATCATAATGTGAACAATATAGAGCAAAAGCTACCCACGCTTGAAAGCTATAAAAACTCGTCAAACAGAGTAAAAATAGCCTACCGAGACCAATTTGATATTGGCCAACGGACCCTGCTTGATGTACTTGACGCTGAAAACGAGGCATTTCAATCTAACCGCTCGTACATTGTTGCTCAATACGATAGACAAACAGCCATTTTAACTATGCTTAACGAAATGGGTAAACTATTGCCAGCTCTAAATGTTATGTCTGACAAGTACCCAACATTAACAGAGTTAACAGATGACCCAATCGTGCATAACGCACAAAATATATGCCCAAGTTACGATGTAGCTGCCACCTTTAAACGCAAAGCTTTTTTACAAAAAAAAGCCAAGCAAGATAACGCCTACATGAGCGTTACAGCTATGCCTAGGTATTTAGAAATGCCAGCAGAAACCCCTAGCGCATCGAGTTTTGCAGATGACGATAACGACGGTGTACCTAACGAGCAAGACACCTGCCCAAGCACGCCAGCGGGAACAAATGTAGACCTGTCTGGATGTACTTTGTATGACCAAGCGACCGACTCAGTTGAAATAGGCATTCCCTTTTCAGCCGACTCAAGCCAAGTGCGCCCAGAGTACTTGCAAGAGGTAGAAAAGCTCGCGGAGTTTTTAAAAAATAACCCTGACAAAAAGGTAGAGATCCAAGGTCACGCCTCATTAGATGGCGATAGAAAATACAACCGCAAACTTTCAGAGCAACGCGCCTTTGCCGTAGCACAATTACTTATTGAGCAATTTGGTATAGCGCCAAATCGTGTTCAATCATTTGGTTATGGTATTGATCAGCCACGCGTTAATGAAATTTCGGTACGTGCTAATGCGGCAAACCGCCGTATTGAGGCGGTTATTACCGATAGTTAAGAGGTGCTTAAAACAAATAAATTTAAAATGTTTTACATAACATTGGATGGTATATGGAATTAAATGATGTACTTGATCATGGCGGCGCACTGGTAGATTGCCTTGCAGTATTGTGCCGCTTTCATGATAAAGATTTTTCAAGGGAGGCCTTATTAAATGGCCTCCCACTAACAGATGGAAACTTAACGCCTTCAGGGTTTGCACGTGCTGCAAAACGTGTGGGCTTTAAATCAAAAGTTGTAAATAAGCCTCTTAATCAAATTAATACTGCTTTATTACCCGCCATTATTATTTTAAATAATAACCAAGCGTGCGTGATAACCGCTATTGATAACCAAAAACAAACAGCGCAAGTTACTTACCCCGAGCTAACCGAGTCTGTTGTAGAAGAAGACCTAGAACAGTTAATTGAAAAATCAACAGGTTTAATTATTTATGCTCATCCAGAGTTTATGTTTGATGAGCGCTCCCCGGTGCTTGAAAAGCTCTCTAAAGACGGCTGGTTTTGGGGCGTAATAAAAGAATGCCGCGCACTGTACAAAGACGTCGTAATCTCCGCCATTGCATTAGGCGTTTTGTCTGTTGCCATGCCTTTATTTGTAATGAATGTATATGACCGAGTAGTTCCAAATCATGCAACAGAAACCCTCTGGGTTTTAGCCATCGGTATTTTAATAGCACTGACCGCCGACTTTGTACTGCGCTTAGTACGCAGCTACTTTGTAGAGCTTGCGGCAAGTCGGATAGATGTAAAAGTGTCTGCGGTTATTATGGAGCGCGTACTTGGTATGAAGCTCAAAAATAGGCCCTCATCAGCGGGGTCATTTGCGAGTAACATACAATCGTTTGAAGCCGTACGTAACTTTTTTAGTTCAATAACCTTGGTCGCGCTGGTTGATTTACCCTTTGTTGCTATATACCTAATTGTTATTGCAATAATAGGTGTACCGCTTAGCCTACCCATTATCGCAGGTGCCCTAATACTTTTAAGTTATGGCATAGCAGCCCACAGAAAACTTGAAGCGCTGTCAGAGCAAACCATGAAAGCAAGCTCAATGCGAAACTCCATACTTGTAGAAAGCTTAACCAACATTGAAGATGTAAAAAGTTTTCACAGCGAATGCAAAACCCAATCAACATGGGAAAAATCAACTATTTATATTGCTCAGGTTAATGCGCAAAGTCGCTTAATCTCAAGCTCAATCTCTAATAGCGCAGCGTGGATACAACAATGTGTTGGCGTGATCATTATGATCATTGGTGTTCATTTAGTTATTGAAGGCGAGCTCACGCAAGGGGGATTAATAGCCGCTTACTTACTTTCATCACGTGCAATGGGGCCGCTTGGGCAATGCGCCGCCGTACTTGCGCAATATCATCATGCTGCTATTGCTATGCAATCGCTTAACGAAATAATGGAGAAAGACGTTGAACGCCCGCCAAATAAACATTGGTTAAGCCACCCCATATTAAACGGCGAAATAGAATTTAAAGACGTATGCTTTAAGTATGAAGACGACGCGGCCGATGCGCTTAGTAATATTAGTTTTAAAATAAATGCAGGCGAAAAAGTGGCTATTTTGGGGCGTAATGGTTCGGGTAAAAGCACCCTCGAAAAACTTATTTTAGGCCTTTACGACCCAACCGCAGGCTCCGTAATGGTCGATAACAACAATATACAACAAATAGACCCCGCAGAACTTCGTCATAACATAGGGTACGTACCACAAAATATAGCGTTGTTTTTTGGTAGTTTAAAAGACAACCTCACTATTAGCGCATGGCATGCTAAAGATGAGCAAATAATTAGCGCATGCGAAAAAAGTCAGTTATTCGAGTTAATCAACTCTCACCCCGATGGGTTTGACCTACAAGTTGGTGAGCAAGGTCGCCTGCTATCTGGCGGCCAAAAACAAGCAATTGGTATAGCGCGCGCACTAATAAACGACCCCCCTATTATGCTGTTAGATGAGCCTACCTCATCGCTTGATCACAATAGTGAAAATAAAATTATTCAAAATTTAAAAACCGCCACCCAAGACAAAACCTTAATCGTAGTTACTCACCGCTCGTCTTTACTTTCGTTGGTTGATCGCATCATCGTGCTCGATAACGGAAAAATAGTTGCCGATGGGCCTAAACAAAAAGTAATTGCCGCACTGAATAACCAAACAGTGGAGCAAGCATCATGAGTGACAATAAAAAGCCACTAGAGCAGCGCTCTTTTGAATCGGTAAGTAAAGCAATAGAAGCACGTAAAAAAGGTAAGCCTTCAATCTTTAATCGCTTATTTAAAGGCTGGCTTTCGCCTCCTGAATCACAAGATTGGGTAGTCGATGCGCAATGGGAAAAAATGCAGCAAGAGCCTGCCAGCGCACGTTTTTTGTTATACCTCATTTGCATCGCATTTATTTTGCTTACAATTTGGGCAGGCTTTGCGCCACTCGATGAGGTAGCCCGGGGTGAAGGACGCGTTATCCCATCAAATAAATTACAGTTAGTGCAATCTTACGATGGCGGTATGGTAGAAAAAATAAACATTCGAGAAGGGCAAATTGTTGAAGAAGGTGACGTATTAATAAAAATCGATCCTACTCGGTTTATTTCAAGCTTTAGAGAAAACCAATCTAAAGTGCAATCACTCACTGCAAAAGTAGCCAGGTTACAAGCCCTTACCAGAAAAGAAGATCTCGTTTTTCCTGATGAGCTTGTTAAGCAAGTACCCGAGGCGGTCGCTCATGAGCGCTCAATATATTTAAGTAATCGCCAAGAATTAGAGCAGCAAGTGGCTATTCATAAACGCCAGCTAGAGCAACGCAGACAAGATCACATTGAAGCAAAAGCCGCTTTGCAACAACACACTAGCGCTCTAAGGCTAAGTAATCGTGAGCTGCAAGTAACACGCCCACTGTTAAGAACCGGTGCTGTATCTGATATAGACATCATTAGGTTAGAGCGTGAAATAGTTGATTTAAACGGCGAAATAAACCGCACTAAAGCCGTTATTAACCGCAGTTTATCGGCTATCAACGAAGCTAAAAACAAAGTAACAGAAGTCGAACTTGCGATGATCAACCGCTGGAACAACGAGCTTTCGGAGGCATTGCTGCGTTTAGAGTCGATAAAAGAGACCGAATCAGGGCTTGCCGACAAAGTAACACAAACTGAGATCAAATCACCGGTTAAAGGCACGGTACAACGTTTATTGGTTAATACCGTAGGCGGCATTTTACAACCCGGCAGTGACGTTTTAGAAATAGTCCCTTTAGACGATCAACTTATTGTTGAGGCAAAAATACCGCCGAAAGATATTGCCTTTTTACGCCCTGGGCAGCCCGCTATGATTAAATTTAGCGCCTATGATTTTGCGGTATACGGCGGACTAGAAGCCGAGGTACTGCATATAAGTGCAGATACAATTACCGACGACAGAGAAAATACTTTTTATTTAGTGCAATTAAAAACCACTAAAAATAACTTTTCAGAAGAGTTGACTATAATTCCAGGAATGACCACACAAGTGGATATTATTACTGGTAAAAAAACCGTCTTGGAATATTTACTTAAACCCGTACTCAGAGCTACATCGCAAGCAATGACAGAACGCTAAACTGAATTTATTGGAGTAAATTAATGCGTCAAAGTATATTTATTACACAACCCGAACTTGAATCGAGCCACTGGCGAAGTGCGTTTGCAGGTTGTGTAATATGCACCAAAGAACCAAAACAAATTAATGCATCAAGTATTATATGGGTTCTGGCGGGCACTTCGGGATGGCTTGAACTGGTAAAAAAATATGCCCAAAAACGCTTACCGGTTATTGTAATGACCACAAATCTAGAAATAGAGGAACTTAGAGCAGCCCTGCAAGCGGGCGCAAGAGGCTATGTAGAAGCACTTGCATCTAAAGTAATATTACAACAGGTACTTGAGACTATTTGCTCAGGCGGCCTGTGGTTACCTGGGCAGCTACTATCTAATATTGTTGGGGCACTAAGTCAGCAGCAAATAAATTACACCCAAGCCTGCGATATTCAAAGCTTAACTAAACGCGAACGCCAAGTTGTTGATATAGTTATAACAGGGGCAACCAATAAACAAGCCGCTGAGTCACTTAATATTACAGAGCGGACAATTAAAGAGCACATGAGCTCAATTTTCACTAAGTTAAAAGTGCGCGACCGTATACAACTTATGTTAGCAGTTAAAGGTAACTAGCTTAAGCTGGAATAATAAAACCTTCGCCAGTTATAGTTAAAATTAATAAACAACGGCTTATAGGTTAAATACTGAATTGCATTTACCTATTCGCCGCCATTATTAAACCACTCCCCTTTAATTAAAGAGTCGCTTTAAGACTCTTTAATAACTCCATCAAAGCCAAGATTAACCAGTGTATCTATATCGTCTTGGCTTGTTACGCCCTGCGCGACCACTTTAATACCAATAGAATGTGCTAATGTGCAAACACCGCGTAAGAAGGTTTGATTGTCTTGGCTATAACTAATGTTATGCCCGTAAATGCTGTCTATTTTAAGCATTTCTAAGCCAAATTCTTGAATGTTCTTAATCTTAGTAAATTCGGGCCCCACACGTTTAAGTGCCACTTTAGCGCCCATACAACGCACTTGCTCACAAAACTCTCTAAATATATCTTTTTCGTTTACGACAATGTTTTCGCGTATATCAAAACATATATTTTTTGCCAAATCAGGAAAGGCAGACACATAGGTTAATACCGAGGCAAGCGCGGTATCATCCATTAATGTTTGCGCCGAAAGCTCCACAGCAATCAATTCATTTGGCGGCGCTTCACCGTACTGTTTAACAATTTGCTTGATTAAACTCCAATCCAAACGCGCTAATAGGTTTAAGCGATTAGCCCATTGATAGTAGTAGCTTGATTTATAATGTTGGCCGCCAAATTCTAAACTTAAACTAAGTTGATGCTGCAACAAGGTGTCGTTAAAACCCATAACCTCTAAACAGTTTAACTGTATGGTTTTTTGCTCAAGTGCATCTTCAATAGCCTTTTGCCAATCAGCAGAGCCATCAAAAATTTCACTCTTTTGTTTGTTATCAATGACCTTAGCCTGCACCCCAGGTTTATTACCTGCTGTTTTTAATAAACCATCGACACGGCGTAATAAATCAAAACGGGTGTCGTTTTTTTCTATGTAGGTACAACTGTGTAATATTGCCAAATCAATATTTTTGTATTCATCAACAATCGATTTATGCAGTGTAGTTATTTGCTCGCTAAGTGCCTGAATATCATCAGTATCGCTAAACAAAACGGTAAAGTCGGTATGTGATATACGCGCAATATAGTTTTCTGAAAAGTGCGCCTGATTCGACTCTAAAAACTGCGTTAACACCTGAGAAAAACGGCGTAAAAAGTTAACCATTTCTACACGGCTAATCGATTCACTTATCTTATCTAAATTAACCACCCTAAATAAAAACAAAGCACCATGGGCATGATCTTTCACTTTTTGTAAATGAGCCTCTAATGTGGCACTAAAATACTCTCGATTGGCAAGCCCTGTTAGCTCATCGTGCTGGGCTTTAAAACGCAACTCCTCTAAGCGTTTATTATCTTCTTTTATAATGCGACTAAACCGTGTCGATAATAAATTCATCGACTGCACAAGGCGAGCAAACTCAAAGGTTTTTGGCACTTTTGATTTAATAAAACGCTTATCGCCAAAGGCGTTTGCTTGGTACACCACATCATCAAGTGGCGTTAAAATTCTACGTAATAAATACGCACTTATGGCACAGGCAAAAAAGGCCACCACTAAAAAGCTAAAAAACAGTTTAAGGGCGCTTTCCCACAACGCTTGCTCAGCATATTGACTGTGGCTTTCAACAAATAAGGTGCCAAATTGCTGCCAACCGTTGTTAACCTGCCCTACACCTGGCTGAACATTTAGCCCATATACCGCTCTAAACCAAGCTGGTGCGGTATTTTCTAATGTGTCGGTAAATACGCGCTTTACAATAACCTCACCATTTGGGTCTTGCAGTTCTATGCGTTTGTAGTGACCGGTATCAAAAGTGGCTGACACTAACAGCTCAAGCTCTACAGGATCTTTTTCAAGCTGACTAATCATCAGCGCTAAGGAGCTGGCATTATCAACATTTTTTAAATACAGCTGCGTAGAAAAATAGTTTCTAGCAGAGTTAGTACTTATTAATACGCTACTTATAAAGCCAACAAAAATCACCACCAGCAAGGTGATCCACAGCTCTTGCCTAAGAGTGATTTTTCTTTTTTTGAAAAACTTAAATAAGGAAAATGACGCCATTACCACATAACCCCTTCTTGTGATGTCTGCTCCAAAATTTTACGCCAACGCGATAGCCTTGCTGTCGGGCTGGCTACACTTTTAGTCGAGTTATTTGCCCATAAACCTTGGCTGTTAAAACTAAATACCGGGCTTAAATCAACGCGTTTTGCTGCAGGTAACACTTTTGTTATTAAACTATCTAAAATAAGCGGCTGAGCATTAGGCGTAGCAAAGTAGCCTAATACCATGTGTGCTTGTGTTTTGTTTGTACCAGCAAGCTTAGCTTTTACATATATAAGCCTAAGCTTGTCGTCGCTTACGCCTAAGGCGCGTAAACTAATGTATTTAGCAATGGCATAATCTTCACAATCACCTAAACCACGGCCAAGGGTTTCTAATGGTGTAGCCCAATAGTCGTTTTGCTTCCAAAGCTGTATATCGGTTTGGTATCGAAGATTGCGTGCAAAAAAGTCGTTAACAATTAAAATTTGTTGTTGTTCTGATTTATTTTGGGTGCGCACCAGCATAGTTTGCCAATTACGCGCCACAGTGACTCGCGCAGGGCCATATTTTTGCCCCATTAATTCTATAAAGGTATTAAATTGAATAGTTAAACGGCTCGCAAACACGCCGCTTGAAAGTAAAAAAAATAGCAGTAAATAGCGCAAATTGCTTTTGCACCAAAAAAATAGCTTATTTGAGGAAAGAGTAGGCCTAAGTGTCATTCACAGCCCAAAAAAGAAAAATTAAAAACATATACCAAACGCTACACTACTTGTTCAAATATTATTCGTAACAACAGCATAGCACTCAATATAAAAGGATGAGATATTTTGTATGTGTTTTTTTACTAGATTTAAATTTTTACTCGGTCATTTCAACTTTGCTTAATACATTAACTAACGTATTGAACCATCGTTGTATTTAAAGCTGATTTATCAAACCCTAGATTTACAGAAAAACGCTCCCGTAAATAGCAAAGTTATGTGTTGCTATGCGAGTATACTCCACGCGCTTAACGTTAAAACCAACCGCTAAAACAGCAGCTTAATATAGCTTTACTATTTAAAGTACTGGCCAGTTACTTAGTAGTAGGTCACTTTTTTAACTTCACGCGGCTTAATTTCACCTATGTATAAGTCGTGCACGCGCTTCATGTTTAGCTCAAGCTCAGTAACGTATACATCGTCAACTGAGTAAGTTTTAATAATTTGCGCACCTTTAATTATGCCCTGCACTTTACTTTCCATGTAATCGTTTTGAGCAATAGCACCTGCTACAGACGTGCCCGCTGTAATTTTTTGCCCATAAACTTGCTCAGTCAGTTCACGGTACGCCTCAAGCTTAGAGGCCTTAATTGCCATTAATTGCTTTTGTGATTTATTAGCCCCTTGCTGCAAGCTAATAGGTGCATAACCAACCGCTTTAAGTATGGGATAATTATTTGGCTCTACATATTTGTACTCAACATGTTTATCAAACACGTTGCTGCAACCGGCAAGGCTAAGGCCTGCTAAAGTAAGTAATATAATTGCACGCATTTATTTGCACCCTTTAAACTAATTGCGCAAATAAATGCAGGTTTAATGCCATTTGTTATAAAGTACTCATATTGGTGCAGTCCTTGCTTAGCTAAAGCGTAATTAACTAATTTTATGTGGAGTACCAGTATGAACACGTTTTTATCATCACTATTTGCAGGTGTTACTAGCGCTGCATTATTAACGTTTTCTACCAGTACTTACGCACAATGGTTTGAATCTACCGGCCATGCACAAATACAAAATGGCGACATAAGCAGTGCTAAATCGGCCGCAATTAAAGATGCAATTACACAAGCATTAGTGTTTTCTGGCGCCCGGGTTAGCTCGGTACAGACCTTGGTAGATGGCGTGCTAACGCAAGATCAGCTAAAAATTAGTAGCCACGGCGAAATACAAAAAATAGAGCTGGTGAGCGAGCAACGCCAAAATCAACAATTTGCCATTACGCTTAGGCTTGATGTATTTGCCCAAACAGAGCAATGCCCACAAAGTAACTTTAATAAATTTGTTGCTGTAACCCAAAGCCAGCTTGTTCATCGTGAGCATGCCTTAATGGGTCAAATATTTGACGTAAATAAAGCCATTAGTAAAAAGTTATTTAGTGCTTTGCAAAGTACAAAAATGAGCACCCTGCCCGTTGCTTACTACAATAAAGCAATTAATGTAGACAATTACTTTAATCAGCAGCACGATTACTCAAATGCACAACTAGAAGAGCTTTCAGCCAGAAGCAACGCGCAATATGTTTTATTAAGTCAAATAACCAATTTAGCGCCAAGCGATAAACTCAATAACGACTACGCCTTTTGGCAAGACGAAACTTACCAGCGCAGCTACGCTATTGAGTTTATGTTGTTTGATGGCACCACGTACGAACAATTATGGCAAAACAGCTATCATACCCAAGCTGTATGGCCATTTGAAAAAACAGCCATAGTTGATGTAAATAGTGATAGGTTTTGGCAATCACCTTTTGGGCAAAGTATTAGCGATATAAATCAAACGGTCAGTTACGATATACAAGCGGCTATGGCGTGTTTTCCTACTAAAGGTAAAATAATGCACATGGAAAACAACAAATTAGTGATAAACCTAGGCACAGTTCATGGCCTTAAAAAAGGCCAACTATTAAGCATTGCGCACCATAACTACTTAACCGATGCACAAGGCAATACTATGCCGCATACCATTACCACGCTTAACACCATTGTGGTTGAGCAACTTTATAAACAAAGCGCAATTGCTGTAAGCCTTAACGACAAGCCTTTGCCTGGGGTACAAATAAACGATGTGGTAGAGGTTGCAAGCCAAGAACGCTAAATAAGCGCCCGCTTTAAATTTGGGTGCTCTGCCAACCACTGGGCTAATTGCTCAACGCCCGCCAAACGCGGGTAGTGTTTTCTGCAAGCAAATACCACATTACGTTGCTGATTAGGAAAAATAGCTAAATAATCAATCCCTACACGCTGTGTACACGCAAGCTTGGGCACAAATGTCACCCCGTCATCTATTGCCACCAGCGCCAATAAAGTTTCTAAACTATTGCCCTGATATTGGTTCGACACATCCACTCCCGCAGCAAAACAAAACTTTTGGGCTTGATCTTTAAAGCAATGACCATCACTTAACATTAATAGGCTACAACTTTGTAAATCGCTTAGCGCTACTTTTTTACGATTAGATAATGGGTTATCGGTTGAAACAGCAACCATAAAGTCTTCTTTGTACACGTTAACCGTATGGTAGTTTTTAAGCTCGGGAACATCGGCCAAAATTGCAAAGTCGAGCTCGCCGTTATCAAGCGCCTCTAGCATAGTCGCTGTTTGCATTTCTATAAACGAAAAGTGGCTCTCGCTAAACGCCGCTTTCATAGAGGTCAGTAAAGCGCTGAGTAAGTACGGCGCAATAGTAGGAATAATACCAATTCTTAGCTTACCTTGTAGCGGCCCGTTCGAAGTAGCCGCCAGCTCTTTTAAGATTTCTGTTTGCTCTAAAATAACGTTTATTTGTGTCAACAAACGTTCACCTTGCGCTGTTAATGTAACTTGCTTAGTTGAGCGGTCAAATAAAACAACATTAAGCTCTTGCTCAAGCTTTTTTACTTGCCCACTTAGTGTAGGCTGGCTAACAAAACAGGCATCGGCCGCTTTGCGAAAATGCTTGTGGTGCGCTATTGCTTTTACATACTCTAAATCTTTTAAGTTCAAATTCATCTCCACCTGATAGGCTACACCTATTAGTTTAATACAAACAAACGATTGGAACTATATTTAAATTCTCGCCATAATGGCTCCAACAAATCAAGAGGAACAAACTATGTTAAAGAATATTGAAGGTCAAACAATCCCAAGCGTTACATTTGCAACACGTCAAAACGACGAATGGAAATCAGTAACCACAGACGAAATTTTTACAGGCAGAACCGTTGTTGTGTTTTCACTACCGGGCGCATTTACGCCAACCTGTTCATCAACTCACTTACCACGCTACAACGAGTTAGCCGGTGTACTTAAGCAAAATGGCGTTGATGAAATTGTATGTGTATCAGTAAACGATACATTTGTAATGAACGCATGGGCAGAGCATCAAGAAGCGCAAAACATCACATTATTACCTGATGGCAACGGCGAATTTACTGACGGCATGGGCATGTTAGTAGATAAAAACGATTTAGGCTTTGGTAAGCGCAGCTGGAGATACTCTATGCTAGTTAAAGATGGCGTTATCGACAAAATGTTCATCGAACCAGATTTACCAGGCGACCCGTTTGAAGTTTCTGATGCAGACACAATGCTTGACTACATCAACCCAAAACAAACTAAGCCAGAGCCAGTAACCGTATTTACTAAACCTGGTTGCCCTTTCTGTAAAAAAGCAAAAGAGCTACTAACAGAAAAAGGCTACGCATTTGAAGAAGTTGTTATGGGTGCAGGCGCTACATTAACAAGCCTTAAAGCAATCACTGGCCGTGACACTGTTCCACAAATATTTATTGGTGGACAACACATTGGCGGCTCAGACGATTTAGAAAAATACTTTGCTTAATTAAGTAAAAAGATAGCAGGGGCGTACACGCCCCTCTATATCAATCTCATCGCTCAGATTGAAAATAATAAAGGATACCACTATGAAAGAATTACAAACCGATGTTGTTGTTATAGGTGCAGGTACTGCAGGCTTAAGCGCATACCGTAACGCAAAACAATTCACCCCTAACGTTTTAATGATTGAATCAGGCCCGTACGGTACTACCTGTGCACGCGTTGGTTGTATGCCAAGTAAATTACTTATTGCCGCAGCCGAAGCCGCGCATTCAATTGAAATGGCACCTGCATTTGGTGTACATAGCTCAAAGCCAAGAATAGACGGCAAAGCAGTTATGGCACGTGTTAAAAGCGAACGAGACCGCTTTGCAGGATTCGTAGTAGAAGCCGTAGACGACATTCCTGATGAAGATAAAATTCGTGGCTACGCCAAGTTTTTAGACGCCAACCGCGTACAAATTGACGATGACATCATTATTACTGCTAAACGTTTTGTTATTGCCACGGGTTCGCGCCCATCATACCCTGGCGTGTTTAATAACTTTGGCGACAAACTTATTATAAACGACGATGTATTTGACTGGGACGACCTACCAGAGTCAGTGGCTGTATTTGGCCCAGGCGTAATAGGCCTAGAAATTGGCCAAGCACTTAGCCGCTTAGGCGTAAACGTAAAATTATTTGGTGTTGGCGGCGCAATTGGCCCACTTACCGACCCAGTAATTAAAGACTATGCAAACACTGTTTTTGCTGAAGAATTTTTTGTAGATACCGACTCAAACGTATCTGACATGATGCAAGTTGGCGATAAAGCCCAGCTTACTTACACCGATAAAGACGGTGCTAAACACACCGAGCAATTTGACTACGTACTTGCAGCCACAGGCCGAGTACCCAATGTAGACAAGCTAGGTTTAGAGAATACCGGCATAGAGCTTGATGAGCGCGGTGTGCCACACGCCGACCCGCACACTATGCAATGTGGTAACTCAAATATATTTATAGCGGGCGATGCCAGCAATATGATCCCCCTGCTACACGAAGCATCTGATCAAGGCACCATTGCCGGACAAAATGCTGGGCGCTTCCCCGATGTACGCATTGGCCTTCGCCGCGCTAAAATTGCCGCAGTGTTTAGTGACCCACAAATAGCAATGGTTGGCGAAAGCTTCAAACAAATTACAGACCGCCTAGGTGAATGTGGTTGCTTTGAAGTAGGCGAAGTGAGCTTTGAAAACCAAGGCCGCAGCCGAGTAATGCTTAAAAATAAAGGCCACATGCGCGTTTACGCAGAGCAAGGCACAGGCTTATTTTTAGGTGCAGAATTTATTGGCCCACAAGCCGAACACCTTGCTCATTTATTAGCATGGGCTGTACAAAACAAAATGACCGTACCAGAAATGCTGGATATGCCATTTTACCACCCAGTAATTGAAGAAGGTCTACGCACGGCCCTACGCGATTTAAATGCCAGACTTAAATTTGGCCCAGATATTATTAACAGCTGTATGGAATGCGGACCAGGCGCTTAACTTTTATACAGTAATAAAACAAATACATACTTGCTAACAAAAAGCCAAAACAGTCGTTTTGGCTTTTTTATGCGCTTTTTTAACGCTAATACCCATTGTATTAAATTATGAGGTATTGATAGCAACAGATAAACAGAGTACATACAAAGGCATAATTTTCGATAGGCATATGTTCTACTTAAAAATTTATAACGCCGTTTACGCTTTATTTAGCACGTTTGAATGACTAAATTTTTAATTCGATTGCTATAACCTCTCAAAAATTATTTTAGCTGTTACACTTATTTGATAACTCAATCACAACAAGATGGAAAAGCTATGCCCAATAATAAATTTAGACTAGTCACCCGCAGCGATTTTGACGGCTTGGTATGTGCCGTACTGCTCAAAGACTTAGACCTAATTGATGACATTTTATTTGTACACCCGAAAGACATGCAAGATGGCAAAATAGACATAACTGCAAACGACATTACAACTAACCTACCCTACGTTGCTGGCTGTCATATTGCATTTGACCATCACTTAAGCGAAACCGTACGTAACGCAAGCGATATTAAAAACCACGTAATTGACCCTAAAGCCCCTTCTGCTGCACGCGTTGTTTATGATTATTATGGCGGCGCAGAAAAATTTCCAAACATCAGCACAGACATGATGGAAGCGGTAGATAAAGGCGATGCAGCGCAGTTCTCAAAAGACGAAATACTCAACCCAACAGACTGGGTATTAATGAACTTTATCATGGATGCACGCACAGGCCTTGGCCGCTTCCGCGAGTTTAAAATTTCAAACTACCAATTAATGATGAAGCTAATTGATGCCTGTAAAGATCAAAGCATTGAAGATATTTTAAAAATGGAAGACGTAGCCGAACGTGTTGCGCTTTATAACGAGCATAACGAAAAGGCCAAAGAGCAAATAGCACAATGCGCAACCGTGCATAAAAACCTTGTGGTGCTAGATTTAACTCAAGAAGAAACTATTTACGCCACCAACCGTTTTGTAATTTACGCCATGTACCCCGACTGCAATATATCAATTCACAAAATGTGGGGCCTTAAAAAACAAAACGTAGTATTTGCCATAGGCAAATCAATCACCAACCGCAGCTCAAACACCAATGTGGGCGAGTTATGCCTTAAATACGGCGGTGGCGGCCACTTAAACGCCGGTACCTGCCAAGTAGAAACCAGCAAAGCCGAAGCGGTGCTTGGTGAGCTGATTGATACGATTACGAGTGATGGTTGAGCTGTAAGCTGTAAGCTGTAAGCTGTAAGCTGTCAAAATTTTAAAGCGAGTAGATTTATATTTACTCGCTTTTTTATACGTAGTTATAAGAATTACTGTTTTACTAACACTTCAACTCAGTAGTTATTGGCATCTTTGGTTTTTTAAGGGCGGCTTTGAGCTATAATTGATCGTTCAGGTGATTCGTCATCAACTTAGTACTAATAAAAGCAAACTTTCCTCTTATTTAGATGTTCATATAAGCTACAGAAAGCATAATATTTATAGCTGGTAATAACACATACAATTTGTTATTAATCTAAGCTCATTAAATATGGACGTTTTCGCGCTAAAAAGGAAAGTGTCCTCTGATAAAGTTGTTATATACCTTTGGAGCATTAGTGTTTAACTTTCAGTTTCTTATTGGCTCTATTGCTGGTTTTTTTATTGCCTTTATATTATTTGTTTCCCTTCTTGTCACTAACGTCAATCTTGATGTTGCTGTTGCAACAAATATATTTATTGCTTTAGCTACAGCAGTAGCAACTGCTATTCACTACAGCTCAATACAAAAACAAAGAAAAGATCGTATTTGGGAAATTAACAAAAACGTTTTGTTAGAGCTAAGCCATTCCTTGTCATTAGTAATACAGGCATCACGCTATTATCAACAATTAGAGTATGCAAAACACAAAGTTGAAGATGAACCATCTGAGATGGATAGACCGAACCCCAATGTATTTAAGGACTTCAAAGATAAACAAGAATTTGCGATTAACGTTTATAAAACACTTATGAACAAAGAGCTAATCATTAGTATTCAAAAAGCTAAAGAAGCTAATGAAGAAATTGATAAAGCTGTTAATGAAAATCTCATTGATTACATCCCTGCATATGATTACTCAATTGAAGCTAACGAAGAGCTTCAAATAAAACTTGGAGAATTTATGGCTGAAATGTCTGGTGTAAACGACATATAACAAGGTGTTGAAATCGACCATGCTCCTCAGTAATTTTTTAGCCAACAAATTTATTGCCACTTAGCGAAGCGTAATATTTAGAAAGAGGTTTGATGCAGTTATTCAACATTAGTCGTTTAAAAACAGACTTTGGGATCTTTCGCGTAGCAGGTGATTGGTGTTCAGAAAAACCTGGAGTTGAAAATATCAACATTGAATCAATCGAAGTTATGGGAACTGATGGCTGGGTTATGCTCGATAAATCTAGCAAAAGCAATGCTCGATTAATTAATAGTCTACTACCACTATTTTTGTCACATTTACTTTTAAAAAACAGTGCTGTTTAAACGTAAATATAACAAGGCCTAAGGTGGCAACCGTCTGCTCATGGCACTCCTCAGCCACTCGTCAGCAATAAAATATTGATAATAATTGGTAAGGTATTTTACTGTGTCGGATGGCGCTTCGCTTATCCGACCTACGCAGGCACAAAAGAGTTACTAATATTGAATTAGGTTTTTGGTTGGTAGCCCCTGCAGGAATCGAACCTGCAACTGCCCCTTAGGAGGGGGCCGTTATATCCATTTAACTAAGAGGCCGCATCGAGCTTACAGCTTACAGCTTACAGCTTACAGCTTACAGCTTACAGCTTACAAAAATTATAACGGCATCTTGTTTTTCATATCAAGCTAAAATTAACTTAATTGCTTGATAAATATATATCTTCTTTGTTTAACACGTACAGTGGTATGAGTTTTCGGCTGCTTGCTACAATATGTTTACTATGGACATTTATAACGCGGGTATTTACTGCTACGCCATTTGGGCGGTAAATTAACGTACCTGCTAATACATAGTTAGCCATGCTGCTTTCGCTTAGCTTTTCTATATCGCGAGATAACACAAAATCGCCTCTATTTGATACATCAATGTTGTCCATGGTTTTAAAATCTACCACGCCGTAGCCAAATTTTTGCAGCTGATGAATAAACGTCTCTGCTAATTGATTACCCAACTGATTACTTTTATTAAGCGATGCGTCTAAATCTACAATGGTGGTAACCGCTATGTTGATGCTGTTGTTATCGGGCGCTTCGGCTTCAAGCGTATCGACTAAATCCAGCGCCATTTGCTCTACATAGTTTGCCAGCGTTTTGTGGTGTTTTAGCGGTGTAAACTGCCTTACTGTGTCGTACTCACTTTGCTGCTGCACAGATTGGTTGGCATACATAGGCTTTGATTGGCTACTTTGCGTTACCACGGTGTAATCTGAGCGCGTGTTTATGCTTTCGTTATGCTCATTATTTTGCGTTATTGAACAGCCAGTTAATACTAACGTTGCCATTAGCCCCGCTATAGCAGATAGTTTGTAAAACATGGTCAACCTCACTCGCTGGCTTGTTTAAGCATAATTCCGTCGGTGCGATAGCTACTGTTTAGCGCATCAACCACTGATTGAGGGATAAACCCTTGCGCACTGCCCACTACCGCTTTACTTTTAATGCCCACTATTCGTGCATTTACCAGTACGCCACCTTGGTGGCTCACAAGTGTTCCTGCTAATACGTAATTAAAGTTTTGATCTTGGTTTAGCTCTAGGTAGTCGCGGCTAAATACAAAGTCGCCTGCGGGGGTTACTCGCATATAATCAGTGGTTTTAAAATCGATAACCGGTACTCCAAAACTATGCAGCTCGTGCATAAAGCTTTCGGCTATTTGGTTACCTAACAGGCTTCCATCGCTGTAGTCATCATCTAAAAACACAAAGCTAGAAACGGCAAGTGGCGTTTTGTCGTTTACGTATTGCAGGTTTTCGACCATGTCTTGCATTATCCCACGCACATAATGGTTTATATTTTTGCGTTTTGCAGGGGCACTTTTGGTGTAGTTACTTTGCTTGTTTAAATTAGACTGAAATAACGCTTCATTTGGTGCAGGTGCTTTTACCGCACGCTGCTCTGAAACAAGCTGGGCTGCATTGTCTTGCTCAACCTGCTCCGGCTCTGAATGTAGCGAATTTAACATTTGCGAACAGCCAAAGCCTAATGGCAAACATAGGGTAATTAATAGGTTTCTCATGGTGTGCTCCAGATTAATATTCGCTGCGGTACAAAGAGCCGTCACGCTGCTGAATTTTTTCGTTTCCCCACATTACATTTATAGGGATTTCTGTGCTGCCTGCCGACAGTACTTGCTTGTTTTCAATATTAACGAGTCGTGCATTAACTATGTAAGCATGCTGTTGGCGCGTTACAGTGCCGGTGATGACTAAGTCAATATTTTGGCGATTGCGTAATTTACTTAAGTCGCGGCTTAATATGCTGTCTGCGTTTTGCGCTAATATAAGGTTATTGCCAAGGCGGTACTCAACGGTATGATAGCCAAGCTGGGTAAATTGCGTTAATAAGCTTTCTTGAATTTGTAAGCTCAAACCCGAGGCCTGCCCTGCTACTAGCTTAGTATCTAAAGCATCCGCATAAAAAAAGCTACTCACACCAATGCGCGCATTGGCATTTAAAGCACCATTTACATGGTTAAGCTGCGAGGCTAGATTTGCTACATACTCGTTAACGGTATAGGGGGCCATTGCTGCTTTTGGCGCGTCAGTAGGCACACTCAGCTCTGGGGGCGGAACCAAGTTGCAAGCAGTTAAATTTAACAATACTAAAGGCAGTAAAAGGCGCATAGTTGCCGTCCTCTTCAAAACATACCGAGGATAAAGCAATTATTATGCCTAATTAACCTAAACTCTGGATAATAAACCTATCTCTAGCCAGAGATAATAAATTTAAGTATCAAGATAGTTCAATATGCTAGTAAGGCTCTTAACCAGAGTTCAGGTTAATTAACTTTGAGGCGTTTTGACATAGTAAGTGACAAAGCAGTTATTAATTTTTATTAATGACTTACATGCATCCTTTGCTGCTTCTTTTGTTTTAAACGCACCAAGCTTTAATCTATAAAAGGTGTGCTGGTCAATCAGTACTTGCTCGGTATTTACTTCAAGCTTATTTGAGGCCGATTGAAATTGCTTTATAGCCGCTTCAAGTACCGCTTTATTTTTATATGCCCCCACTTGCACAGCAAACAGCGCATTTGTATTTACAACAGCTAAGTGGTTAGTTTGCTGTGGTTTTGGCTGCGCGTTAAGTTGTTTTAATTTATCTACTGTGCGCTGTAATTCACTTTCTAGCTTTAACAGTCTTTCTAGTTGAGGCTTGGTTTGTTGCCACTGCTGCGCTGACTCTTTTAGTACGGCTAAATCATCTTTTTTAATGAGCACCGCC
Organism: Pseudoalteromonas sp. UBA2102; assembly: GCF_002331165.1. Taxonomy (NCBI): domain Bacteria; kingdom Pseudomonadati; phylum Pseudomonadota; class Gammaproteobacteria; order Alteromonadales; family Pseudoalteromonadaceae; genus Pseudoalteromonas; species Pseudoalteromonas sp. UBA2102. The sequence continues at coordinate 110,923 of NZ_DCYU01000060.1, read as the reverse complement.
TGCTTTTGGGCCGTTGCGAGTGCGTGAGCACTGTTTGCTAATGCAAAGCCTAAAACTAATGTGGCTAAAAAATCCTTGTAGTGCAGCATAAGTATGTTGTTAATTTGGGTAAGAGTGAGCGCTATTTTAACAGCCAAACAATGCTTAGCAAGTCACGCGTGCTAGGACCTATTGCGCTTTTATACCAATTAGCTTAATTAAGTAATCTATTATGAGGATAGTAAAACGTATTGATAGCTAGGCAAAAAAATTCGCTATTTAGTTGCTCTAAACGAGATTTATTAACGCAGAACGCAACACGATTAGCCCCGTAAAATAATTATTTATTATTGCGGGTTAGTATCACTATTAAAGTTTAATTGGCTTATCGGTGTAGTTACTTACAATGCAGTCGAGCTTATACATTTTAAATACTTCACAGTCGGCTTTGGCATTTTTAAGGTTTTTATAGGAGCCAAGCTTTAAGCGATAAAAGGTTTTATTATTTATTTTTGCGGTTTCTACGTTGGTTAATATTTTATCTCTAAATAGTGGCGCTGCTTTGGTATTTAGTTCTTGCCAAGCTTTGGCTACATCCTGCTTAGAATCAACCGAGGCAACTTGTAATGCAAATACATGTTTAGGGGTATTAAGCTTTATAGTTTGCTTTTGGTTATTGTTAGCAGCTTTGTAAGTTTGCTGACGACGTGGCTTATTACTGGTTGTACGTGAAGGCGTGCGAGTGTAACGGCTACTGTAGGCAGGGCTTGCATTAGATTGTGCAATAGCTTTAGAGTTTATTATATCTATATGATTAACCAGGTAAGTAATTTCTTTTTCAAGCTTTAAAATACGCTCTATACCGGCGCGTGCTTGCTGCCATTGCATTGCTGCATCTTTTAATTGCGCAAGCTCTAGTGCAGTTATCGATACGTAATCGGGCGTGGTGTTAGGTATTTCATTATCAACAGCAGGTTTAGCGGTAGGCGTAATAGAGCACGCCGTGCCAAACGTAAGCGTAAAAAGGCATACAAAAAAGTGTTTATAGTATTTTTTTAATTTAAGCATGTACCCGTTATCCTGAAAGCAGTGCCTGTGCACTTACATTTCAGTTAAACATTCTCACAAGAAAGCGTTTAACTTAGCAATTTAAACAATGAGCGATTTTTGCTCCCGCACGCTAATTTACCTGCATAGATAAAATTAACATGACCCTTCCGTGAGTTTGGCTTTTAATACAACTTTGATGCCAATTAACATAAACTTTACAATATAAATTACGTTATGTTGCTATATAACGCAAGTCAAATTCAGAACATAATTAAGCGTAGACCATCTTTATTACTGGCGTGGTTAAAATTAAGTAAACCCATACCTATTTTGGTATTAATAATTGAGCACTAAAAAAGGCGCCTAAACAGGCGCCTTGGTGGGTAATTTAATAAAACCTAAATTAACGATTTAATAAATGTTTTTAAATCATCTGCAAACTCGTCGCGGCGCAAAGCAAACTCTATCGTTGCTTTTAAGTAGCCTATTTTGCTACCGCAATCGTGGCTGCGGCCTTTCATTGCGTACGCGTCTACTTTTTCTTGCTGCATTAGCATGGCAATTGCATCTGTAAGTTGAATTTCGTTGCCAGCCCCTTGCGGCGTTTTAGCAAGCAGTGGCCAGATGTTTTCGCTTAATACATAACGCCCTACTACCGATAGGTTTGAAGGTGCTTCATCTACTGGCGGTTTTTCTACCATGTTAATAATTGGCGAGCTTTCACCTTGGTGAAGCTCTACGTCACCTAAATCAACAACACCAAATTTGTCTACTTCGTCCATTGGTACTGGCTCAACCATAATTTGGCTGTGCTTAGTTTCTTCAAAACGGGCGATCATCTCTGCTAGGTTGTCTTTTTTAAGGTCGCTCTCTACGTCATCAACAATTACATCTGGCAAAATAACCACAAAGGGTTCGTTGCCAATAATTGGCGCTGCACAGTTAATTGCGTGGCCTAAGCCTTTGGCTTCGCCTTGGCGTACGTGAATAATGGTCACATCTTTAGGGCAAATTGCCTGTACTTCGGCAAGTAATTGCCGCTTTACGCGTTTTTCAAGCGTGGCTTCTAGCTCAAAGCTGGTATCAAAATGGTTTTCGATAGAGTTTTTACTTGAGTGTGTTACAAGTACAATCTCTTTAACACCTGCTGCTACCGCTTCATTTACTACATATTGAATAAGCGGGCGGTCTACCACTGGGAGCATCTCTTTAGGAATAGCTTTTGTGGCAGGTAACATACGCGTTCCAAGGCCTGCTACGGGGATCACTGCTTTCATCTTGTTCTCCTTAATCTTATTATACTGAAAACGGATATTGGATTGGTTCGTGGCATTGATAGCCTACTACTTCAAAATCGTCTCGTGTTACCCATGTTTCTATATCTTCTAGTGATTTTATGTTTGGGTTAATATTTAATTGCGGTGAGTCAAACGGCTCACGTGTTAGCTGTACATCGCGCATTAACGGTAACTGGTTTTCGTAAATATGCGCGTTAGCAATTTTATGATACGCCTTACCTGCTTTATGGCCGGTAATTTGCGCTACCAATGCCAGTAATACAAAGCACTGAATTTGATTAAAATTAAGCCCTAGAGGCACATCGCAACTGCGCTGATACGATGTTAAATACAGCGTGTCGCCAAGCAGCGAAAACGTATGCGTGTGCATACATGGGCGCAAGCAACCAAGCTCAAACTCACCAGGATTATAAAAGGTAATTATTTCACCTCTGTCATCAATCCCGTTTTTTAAGTTATTTATTACTTTAGCAAGCTGATCGAGCGTTGAGCCATCTGGGCGCTGCCAATTACGCCCTTGCACGCCATAAACGCGGCCCATGTCGTCCTCGCCTTTGCGGTTAGGGTTATTTAGCCATGCGTTATTATCGTTTGCGTTTGCATCCCAAGTTTTACAGCCTATATCGCGAAATTGCGCTGCACTATCGTACCCTCGTAAGTAACCTAAAAGCTCTGCTATAGCGGCTTTGTAGTAACTTTTACGAGTGGTGATCATAGGGAATTTATTATTACCTACATCGTATTCTAAGTCGGCATTAATAACGGTTAAGCAGCGCGTGCCTGTGCGTTTGTTTTCTACCCATACACCTTCGTCAACAATGCGCTGACATAATTTTAAATATTGTTTCATGATCTGTTCTTACTATGCCTTTGCTGCGGTTACAGGTTGCGGTTTTTTGTACGCCCAAATTAATAGCCCTAGGCCACCAATTATCATAGGTAACGAGAGTATTTGACCCATTGAGATAAAATCGGCAAATAGGCCAAGCTGCGCATCTGGTTGGCGGAAATATTCAATACAAAATCTAAATACGCCGTACCCTAATAAAAACACACCGGCTACACTGCCTGCAGGGCGAGGCTTTTTAATAAACCATAATAAAATTAAAAACAGGACTAGCCCTTCAAAAAAGGCTTCGTATAACTGCGATGGGTGACGCGCAAGCGGCCCACCCGTTGGAAATACCATTGCCCATGGCACATCGCTTACGCGGCCCCATAATTCGCCATTTATAAAGTTACCAATACGCCCTGCTAATAAGCCAACCGGAACCAGCGGCACCACAAAATCTCCCACTGCGAATAGTGATTTTTTGCGGGTTTTTGCAAATAGTATAATAGCGGTAATAACCCCTAATGTTCCGCCGTGGAAAGACATACCGCCTTGGTCAATTCTAAATAAATATAATGGATTTTCTAAAAAGTAACTAAACTGATAAAACAATACATAGCCAATTCTGCCGCCTAAAATAACCCCTAGCATGCCGTAAAAAAGCAAGTCGCTAACTTGCTCTTTAGTCCAACCAGAGTTTGGTTCTTCGGCTTGACGATTAGCAAACCACATCGCAAACGCAAAACCAATTAAATACATTAAACCGTACCAACGTACGCTTAGCGGTCCAACAGAAAAAATTATTGGATCGATTTGAGGAAACTCAAGTGCCATAAATAAACCTTTAGCTAAAAACCATTTTAAGTGCGATGAGCACAAGCAACACCGCGAAAATTTTCTTTATTATATTAACAGGTAAATAATGAGTTGCTTTAGCCCCTAAGGGCGCCACAAACCACGATGTTATTACAATACCAAATAATGCAGGTAAGTATACAAACCCTGCGAACCCATGGGCTAAATCGGTTACCTGCCAGCCTGCGCTTATATAACCAATAGAGCCAAATAGCGCGATAACAATGCCGCTCGCTGATGCACAGCCTATCGCTTTTTTCATATCAACTGAAAAGTAATTAAGCATAGGGGCAATAAGTGCGCCGCCACCAATACCTATTAAACCAGAAAGCGCGCCCATAAGGGCAGAAATGCTCCCTAAAATAACCCCTTTTGGTAGCGGTTTTTCTTTAAGCGATTTACTACGTGATGCCAACACCATTCTGCCTGCAATAAACACAACACTTATTGCAAACACGCTGCGTAATGCTTGTTCGGGTATTAAACTTGCGGCAAAGCCACTTATTAACGCGCCTAAGCCTACACCCGACATAACCCACGGTGCAATTTGCCACGGCACATTATCATTTTTATGATGAGCCAAGACTGAAGAAGTAGAAGTGAATAAAATAGAGGCAAGCGATGTTGCAATAGAAATAACTAATACGTGATCAGGTGAAGTAACGTCAAACATCAGTAATAAGCTACTTAAAACAGGCACAATAATTAAACCGCCGCCTATCCCTAATAGCCCAGCTAAAAAGCCAACTACACAGCCAAGTAGCGCACAACTGGCCACGAGTAAAGCTAAGTCATACATAGTGTTCTCAAATACCTTTTCGTGCGCCTATATTAAAGGATTATAAAGTTAATAGCATCTTTAAGCGCTGCATTATTTGGCGGTATAAAACAGATCGCCTAATTGGTGTTCAATCATAAAATTGCGCGTTAAGCGCAGTACCTGTTTAGCGTTCGATTGCACTAAGCACTCTGCGAGTAATTGCTGCATATCGTTAATATTTAAACGCCTTAAAATCCACTTTACTTTAGTTAACGACGACATGTTCATACTTAAATGCCTATAGCCCATGGCAATGAGTAAAATAGCGCCCTCTGGCTCGCCGCCTAGCTCGCCACATAAACTAAAGGGTAAACGGTGTTTATTACATTCATTCGCTACTTTATTTAATACCCTTAACACACCGGGGTGATATGGGTTAAATAACTGAGCCACACGCGCATTTGCTCTATCGACAGCAAGTAAGTATTGCGTTAAATCGTTACTGCCTACTGAACAAAAATCTACTTTTTTAGCCCACTCGTCGAGCATAAATATACTTGAGGGTACTTCAAGCATAATGCCCACTTCTGGGCGCTCCAAGTTTTGCTCTGGGTGTTTTTCTGCCAGTTCAAAATAAGCTTGTTCAAATAACGCGAGCGCTTCGTCTACCTCTTCTGTACCGCTGATCATAGGCAGCATTATTTTTAAATTACCTAAGCCCATGTTTGCTTTTAACATAGCTTTGAGCTGATCTAAAAACAGCTCTGGGTGGTCAAGGCTTATGCGTATGCCGCGCCACCCTAAAAAGGGATTTTCTTCGGTGATATTAAAGTAATCTAAAACTTTATCGCCACCAATATCTAGGGTTCGCATAACCACTGGCGCTGGGTGGTAACTTTTTAGCACCTCCCTATACCAGTTTTCTTGTTCAGCTTGCGATGGAAATTGCCCCTTTTGCATAAACCATGCTTCGGTACGATAAAGCCCTACCCCATCGCAAATATGCGCACTGCTTTGCTCAGTATTAAGCTCAAGCCCTGCATTTAGCATTAAATTTATTTGCTCACCATCTAAGGTAACCGACTGTGCACTTTGCTCTGCTAAAAAGCGGTTATTGAGTAGTTTATCTTGGTGCTTTAGCTGTGCGTATTCATCGAGTAACACTTGCGAAGGAGAAATATATAAACGCCCTGCAAAGGCATCTAAAATCATTGGTTTAGCATCAAATTGCAATAAGGGTAAATCTTCAATACCCCAAATAGCCGGTATTCCCATCGCTCGGGTTAATATAGAGGCATGGCTATTGGCTGAGCCATTCACACTCACTACACCGGCTAAATGCCCGTTGGGTACTTCAGCAAGCATGGCGGGCGTTAAGGTATTCGCAATTAATATGGTATTGGGTGGGTAATCTTTTACTGCGTGTTCTGTGTTTACAAGGTGGTGTAATACCCTTAAACCTATGTCTTTTACATCAACTGCGCGCTCTTTAATGTAGGGGTCTTGCATGGCATTAAACTGCGAAATAAGCCGCTCAATAACAATTTTTAAGGCGCTTTTTGCACACCAGCCCTCTTGTAACTGTACCTCAACATTGTGGCCTAAACTTTTGGCATCAAGTAATTGTTGGTATACATCAAATACCGCGAGTGCTTCTCGCGGGATTGAGTCACTCAAGGTCATAGACAGGGTATTAAATTCTTTGCGGGTGGCAGCAACGGCTTGTGTAAACAAACGGCGTTGCTCGGCGCTATCGGGATCTTTTTTTAGCTCTATAGATTTAAAATCAAGCTTGGGCAGTACCACAAAGGCTTGGCCAATCCCAATACCTGGCGCACTCGACACCCCTTTGAGCACTGAGGTTTGGTGTGATGATTCGTCTTGGCGTAAAAGCTCTTTTATTTCAGCATGCGCAAGTTGCGAGGCTAGCTGCGCTGAAAGGGTAATTAAAAACGACTCTTCGTCTTGGCTAAAAACCCGCGCCATTTTTTGTTGTACAACAATAACGCCCAATACCTTTTTTTGATGCACCACAGGTACAGACAAAAAAGCATTGTAACCTTCTTCGTTTACTTCGGGGGAGAGCTTAAAACGCGGATGAGATTTTGCAAAAGCTATATTAATGGGCTCTTCACGCTGGGCCACTAAACCTACAAGCCCTTCGGTAAAACCAATTCTAAACTTACCTACGGCATCGGGGTTAAGGCCTTCGGTTGCCATAAGTACAAAGTTATCTTGGCTGTAGTCGGCAAAATAAATAGAGCAGCACTGGGTTTTCATGGCCTCTTTAACCATTTTCACAAAGCACACTAAGGCACTGTCTAAATTCGCTTGTTGCGAAACAGACTCAGCAATAGTTCTAAGTGTTGCCAGCATTACCTGCTCCTTATTTTATAATTATGCTACTACCTTTTGTGTCGCCACTGTTCTTTATGATGTTCTCTTTTATTAAAAGGCATTGCAAACGGTGCAAACTCTTTCATTACCCGTCTGTATACATCGCGTTTAAACGATACCACTTGCCTTACTGGGTACCAATAACTCACCCAGCGCCAATCATCAAACTCGGGATGATGTGTTTTAAGCAAGTTTACATCTTCATCTTTGCAACGCAGTTTTAATAAAAACCATTTTTGTTTTTGCCCAATACACACCGGACTAGAGTCGCGGCGAATTAATCGCTTGGGTAATTTATAGCGTAACCAATGTTTTGAGCTTGCGACTATTTCTACATCTTCTGGTCGCAAACCTACTTCTTCGTGTAATTCACGGTACATGGTTTGTTCGGGTGTTTCTCCGTCATCAACACCGCCTTGGGGAAATTGCCAAGAATGTTGACCGTAACGTCTAGCCCAAAAAACCTGCCCCTGATTATTGCAAATTACAATTCCGACATTGGCACGAAAACCTTCGGCATCAATCACCTTAGTGCCTCATTTGTAAGTCGATTTTTAATGATTGTTCCACATTAGCTGCAATTCGGCAAACACTATTATCCCCAAAGTCATCACGCCCTAATCGCACGTTTACTATTTACGCTGTGCATAACGACTTAACCTTAAATGGGCACTGAGTAATTACAAGGATAAAATAACCCCTAATTGACGCAACTTTTAGCAAAAAAAGCTAAGCTATGCCTTGATTATTATGTTTAGTGCTATTTACTCACAGCTTGTGTATAACTTTTGATAAACAAGGCTATTTTGCAAACAAGTCCACAATAGCAGATCTAAAAACTCGCTTTCTCCACAGATTCTGTGGATAAACATGTTTATATAGTTGTATTTATCCCATATAGAATTTGCTAACTTAATTAAAGCTGAATGAGTTAATTGAAAATATTAAAGCTAGTCAGTCACTTACAGTTAAACTGTGACTTTTTGGGGTGAGCAAAATTACGCCAAACACAGTGCGTATAAAAAACAACCAAAAGCAAAGATATCCACCTTACGGGGGTTTTGCTATCATGGCGCTGTTAATTATTCAAGGTAAATGAGTAGAATGCGACCAACAAAACCCCATTCAATTAATGACTTAATGCAACGCGTAAACGCTATTGCCGGTTTAACATTAGGGCAATTAGCCTCTCAATACAGCTTTAAAACCCCTGACGACCTATTACGCGAAAAAGGCTGGACCGGGCAACTTATTGAATACGTGTTAGGCGCTACTGCAGGCTCAAAACCCCTCCCCGACTTTGAAGATTTAGGCATTGAATTAAAAACACTGCCTATTTCGTATAAAGGAAAACCCTTAGAAACCACTTTTGTGTCGGTTACCCCCCTTATAAACGTAACCGGCATGACGTGGCATACAAGCGCTGTGCGTAAAAAGCTCAATCATGTTTTATGGCTGCCTATATTGAGTGAGCGCGATATTGCGCCTTTTGATAGAACCATAGGCAGTGGTTTTTTATGGCAGCCTACGCTTGAGCAAGATGCATTGCTACAACGTGATTGGGAAGAGCAAATGGAGTTAATAGCGCTTGGGCGAGTTGATGAAATATCAGGCCATTTAGGGGATGCCATTCAAATTAGGCCAAAAGCCGCTAATAGCAAAGTGGTTACCGATGCTATTGGCCCAAATGGGCAAACAATAAAAACCTTACCGCGTGGTTTTTATTTAAAAACCAGTTTTACAGGGGCTATTTTAAAGCAGCAGTTTCAGCTCTGAGCTGTGCAGAAAATATTATGAGTTAAGCAAATCCTGTTTCGCACTACTTGCGCGTGTCAGCGAGCTTAACTCCTACAAGATATTTCACCTTTTTTAATAAAATAATTTGAGGTTTAAATAAAGACTTTTCGCTTTTCTTGTACCCTCTTTTCGCACTGCGTGCGCGTGTCAGCGAGCTTAACGCCTACAAAGCATTCTCATCTCTTTGAAAAATTATCAGGCATAAAAAATCCCCGCATTAGCGAGGATTTTATTATCTAAAATTAAAAATAAGATTCTATATAAAATAGAATTACTGACCTTTAACTTCTTTAAGACCTTTGTAAGGTGCTTTAGAACCTAGCGCTTCTTCAATACGAAGAAGTTGGTTGTACTTAGCAACACGGTCAGAACGGCTCAATGAACCTGTTTTAATTTGACCAGCAGCAGTACCTACCGCTAAATCAGCAATAGTTGCATCTTCTGTTTCGCCAGAACGGTGCGAAATAACAACTGTAAAGCCTGCATCTTTAGCCATTTTGATTGCTGCTAACGTTTCAGTTAGTGAACCAATTTGGTTAAATTTAATTAGGATTGAGTTAGCAATACCGTTATCAATACCGCGTTTTAAAATCTTTGTGTTAGTTACGAATAAATCATCGCCTACTAATTGGATTTTATCGCCCATTAATTTAGTTTGGTGTGCAAAGCCATCCCAATCTGACTCATCTAAGCCATCTTCAATAGACACAATTGGGTATTGCTCAGTTAGATCTTTTAAGAAGTAGTTAAACTCTTCTGAAGTGAACTTTTTGCCTTCACCTTTCAGATCGTAAATGTTTGCTTCTTTGTCGTAAAACTCAGAGGCTGCACAGTCCATAGCCAGTGTAATATCTTTACCTAGCTCGTAACCTGCGTTTGCTACAGCTGTTTTAATAGCTGCAAGTGCCGCTTCGTTAGATGCAAGGTTTGGTGCAAAACCACCTTCATCACCTACTGCTGTAGAGTGGCCGTCTGCTTTTAATACTTTAGCAAGGCTGTGGAATACTTCAGCGCCCATACGTAGGCCTTCGCGGAAGTTTTCAGCGCCAACTGGTTGGATCATAAATTCTTGAATATCTACAGAGTTATCTGCGTGTTCACCACCGTTGATGATGTTCATCATAGGTAACGGCATTGAGTAAACACCTGGTGTACCGTTTAAGTCTGCGATGTGCTCGTAAAGCTCAACTTTTTTAAATTGTGCAGCGGCTTTTGCAGTTGCTAGTGATACCGCTAAAATAGCATTTGCACCTAGTTTTTCTTTATTTTCGGTGCCATCTAAATCTAGCATTACTTTATCTACAGCACTTTGTTCTAATGCATTTTGGCCTTTTAGCGCATCCGCAATTTCGTTGTTAATAAAACCAACTGCGTTTAATACGCCTTTACCTAAGTAACGGGCTTTGTCACCATCACGTAGCTCTAGTGCTTCGCGAGTACCTGTTGATGCACCTGAAGGAGCGGCAGCGCGGCCCCAAGAACCATCAGCTAAATATACATCAGCTTCAACAGTAGGGTTACCACGCGAGTCCATAATTTCGCGACCAATTACTTTTACGATTTCTGACATCTTGATTCCTCTATATTCCCAAAATGGTGAGTTCAGCTAACTTTACTACGTTTTATATCTTTTAGTCAGCCCTTTAGACAAAAAAGCCGTGCAATATGCACGGCTTTTTTTAATTACGAAGACGTTTTTTGATGAGTATGAGCGGCTGCTACAAACCCTTCAAATAACGGGTGACCATCACGTGGTGTTGACGTAAATTCCGGGTGGAATTGCGCAGCAATAAACCATGGGTGATCTTTATTTTCGATGATCTCTACTAGTTTTTTATCTTCTGATAAACCGGTAAAGCTTAAGCCTGCTTGCTCTAATTGCTCTACAAAGTTGTTGTTTACTTCGTAGCGATGACGGTGACGTTCAATAATTTCTGTATTGCCGTACACTTCGTGCACCTTAGAACCCGGCGTTAAGTGACATTTTTGTGCACCTAAACGCATGGTGCCACCTAAATCAGATTTTTCATCACGTATCTCAATGTTACCCTCAGCATCTAACCACTCGGTAATTAAGCCCACTACTGGCGCTTTAGAGTGAATATTAAACTCAGTTGAGTTAGCGTCGGTTAAACCTGCAACATTACGTGCGTATTCAATAAGTGCTACTTGCATACCTAAACAAATGCCTAGGTAAGGTACTTTGTTTTCACGGGCATACTTAGCTGCTAAAATTTTACCTTCAACACCACGGCCGCCAAAACCACCTGGTACTAAAATAGCGTCTAGATGAGAAAGCAGTTCTACCCCTTTGCTTTCTAAGTCTTGCGAGTCAACGTATTCAATATTAATGGTTAAACGGTTTTTAAGACCTGCATGTTTTAGTGCTTCGTTAACTGATTTGTATGCATCTGGTAGTTCAATGTACTTACCAACCATACCAATCGTTACTTCGCCAGTCGGGTTAGACTCTTGATAAAGTACTTGTTCCCATTCAACTAAATCAGCTTCTGGTGCGTCAAGGTGGAAACGACGACACACAAAGTTATCTAGCTCTTGTGATTTTAATAGCGCAGGAATTTTGTAAATGCTGTCTACGTCAGGAAGCGAAATAACCGCTTTTTCTTCAACGTTTGTAAACAATGCAATTTTTGCACGTTCATTGTTAGGCAATTTACGGTCTGAGCGACAAATAAGAATATCTGGCTGAATACCTACAGAGCGTAACTCTTTAACCGAGTGCTGTGTTGGTTTGGTTTTTACTTCGCCTGCAGGGCCTAAGAATGGCACTAGCGTTAGGTGAATAAATAGCGCGCGTTCGCGGCCAATTTCTGTACCTAACTGACGAATTGCTTCAATAAATGGTTGTGATTCAATATCACCTACTGTGCCACCAATTTCCACAATCGCAATATCATGACCTTCAGCACCGTCGTATACACGTTGCTTAATGTCATTTGTGATGTGTGGAATAACCTGAATGGTTGCACCTAAGTATTCACCACGGCGCTCACGACGTAGTACATCTTCGTACACTCGCCCTTGTGTGAAGTTGTTGCGGCTGGTCATTTTGGTGCGAATAAAACGCTCGTAGTGACCTAAATCAAGATCCGTTTCGGCACCGTCTTCTGTAACGTATACTTCACCGTGTTGAATTGGGCTCATTGTGCCTGGGTCAACGTTTATGTAAGGATCCAGCTTTAAAATGGTAACATCTAAACCGCGGGCCTCTAAAATAGCTGCCAATGACGCTGCTGCAATACCTTTACCCAACGAAGAAACAACCCCGCCAGTAACGAAGATAAATTTTGTACTCATGCGAACCCTAGAATATCAGGAATTAAAAGGAATATAACACCCGAGAAAGAGACTCTGGGTATATCATCAAGACGGGGCGAAATTGTACCAAAACAGCGTTGAGCAATCCAGCTAAAAATAGCGTTTAGACGCACAAAAAATGTTCGTTGATTAACATTAGGTTGTACTGAGCTAATCTTATTTCGCTTTTTTAATGGCTTCCCATGCTTCTTCCATTTCGTCAAGCGTTGCGCTGTCTAAACTTTTACCTTTTGCAATTAAATAACCTTGCACTTTTTCAAAGCGCGCCGAGAACTTATCGTTGGCTTGTCTGAGTAGTTGCTCTGGGTCGCGTTTAACATGGCGAGCCACATTTACTGTGGCAAATAATAAGTCGCCTATTTCTTCTGCTGTATGATCGGATGAAGGGTCGTGCTCAAGCGCTTCTTTTACTTCAAGTACTTCTTCACTTACTTTATCAAGTGCCCCGTGGTAGCTTGGCCAGTCAAAACCAAGTGCGGCAACACGCTGCTGAATTTTTTTAGCTTTAGTTAAGCTTGGCATATTGGTGGGTATATCTTGCCAAAGTGAGGCTTTGCTTGGCTGTACTTTTGCTGCACGCTCTTGTGCTTTAATTGCTTGCCATTGCTTTGCTAATTGCTCGTCGGTTAATGCTTGCTTGGTGTTAAAAACATGAGGGTGACGGCGGGTAAGTTTACTATTTAGCTCACTAACCACGTCGTTAAAATCAAACATGTCCTGCTCTTTGGCAAGTTGTGCGTAAAAAACGATTTGAAACAGTAAATCACCCAGCTCATTTTTAAGCTCGTTTAAATTACCCGACTCTATGCAGTCGGCCACTTCAAAGGCTTCTTCTAGCGTGTGCGGTACAATCGATTTAAAATTTTGCTTGCGATCCCACGGGCAACCGTCGCTAGGATCGCGAAGCAACGCCATAATATCGAGTAGTTGCTCAAGTGCGTTACTGTTTGCCATTTTATTGGTTTCGCTTGGCACTGTGCACACCTTCAATTTGATGCAGTTTAGACAAAACCCGGTTTGTGCCCGATAGGTCATGCACTTCTATTTGCATAGTAAATACCGCTAACTGATCAGCCCCAACAGTATTAACGTTCATGTTGATCACATTTACTTTTTCGTTAGCCAGTACAGAGCTAATATCGCGAATTAAACCTGAGCGATCGCTTGCTTCTATTTTTATACTTAGCGCATAAGAGCCGTTTATTTCATCTGACCAACTAACCGATATTACACGCTCTGGGTGTTGCTCTTTTAAGTTGTTAAATGAATCGCAATCTTCGCGGTGCACCCCAATGCCACGGCCTTGTGTAATATAGCCAATTATTTTATCGCCAGGTACTGGGCGACAACACTTAGCAACGTGGCTCATTAAACTGCCTACACCATCAACCACAATGCCGTTTTTATCGCCAGTTACTTTACTTGGCGCTTTAAAACGAATTACGGGTTCTTCTTCAGTACGATCACTGACAAAGTTAAGCATTTGGTTTAAGCGAACATCGCCGGCACCTATGGCAACCATTAAGTCATCTAGTTCTTTAAAATTAAAGCGCTTAATAGCTGGGTCTAAATCTTTGTAGGTTAAATCTAGCTTTTGCAGTTCGTTATCAAGAATCTCTTTACCGGCGCTTAAGTTTTTATCGCGGTCGAGCTGTTTAAACCAATGATGGATTTTAGCCCTTGCACGCGACGATTTAATATAACCAAGCGATGGATTTAGCCAATCGCGGCTTGGATTAGGCTGCTTTTGCGTGAGAATTTCTACCTGATCGCCCGTTGATAGCTGATGTGTAAACGGCACTATTTTGCCAAATACTTTAGCCCCTATACAGCGGTGCCCTACATTTGAGTGGATGTAGTAAGCAAAATCAAGCGGTGTAGCGCCAACAGGTAAATCGATAATATCGCCACTTGGGGTAAATATATAGACGCGGTCTTCTACAACTTGGTTTTTAAGCTCTTCGGCTAAATCGCCCCCATCAACCACTTCTTCTTGCCATTGTAGTAATTTGCGCAACCAGCTAATTTTTTGCTCATAGCCTGAGCCACGCCCAGGTAAAGCGCCTTCTTTATACATCCAGTGCGCGGCTACGCCAAGCTCTGCATCTTGGTGCATTTCGCTGGTGCGTATTTGTATTTCAACGGTTTTCCCTTCAGGACCAAATACCACGGTATGAATTGATTGATAGCCATTTTGCTTAGGTGTAGCAACGTAGTCGTCAAACTCTTTATTAAGGTGGCGCCAATTAGTGTGTACAATACCCAGCGCGCCGTAACAATCTTGCAGGCGCTCTACAACAATTCGCATTGCTCTAATATCAAACAGCTGATCAAACTCGTAGTTTTTTTGCTGCATTTTTTTATAAATGCTGTAAATGTGCTTAGGGCGGCCATACACTTGCGCCTCAATACCGGCTTCGCTTAGGCGAGCTTTTACTTGCGCAGCCATATCTTCCATATAGGCTTCACGGGCAAGGCGTTTATCATCAAGTTGTTTAGCAATGCTTTTATAGGTGTCGGGGTGTAAATACCTAAACGATAAATCTTCTAGTTCCCACTTAAGCTGGCCTATACCTAACCTGTTTGCTAACGGGGCAAAAATATCGGCGGTTTCTTTAGCGGCAATAACACGCTCTTCCTCATCGCCATTTTTTACATTGCGTAAATGGCACACTTGCTCAGCAAGTTTAATCACCACAGCGCGCACATCTTCAACCATGGTAAGTAACATTTTACGAATGTTATCTACCTGCATAGTGCCTTTACCTTGGTGCGATAAAGTACTAATAGCAGCCATTTGCGCAACCCCAGTTAAAAGCATGGCTACATTTTTGCCAAGTTGTGCTTCTACGGTTTCAAGGTCTACTAAGTCATTTAAGTAGTAATGCGTGAGATACGCGGTTGCGAGAGATTCTGCATCTAAATTTAGCTCGGCTAAAATCTCGACCATTTCTATGGCCGTGTTTTGCCGTGCTTGGTTGTCACATGTAACACACAATGCTTGCGCTTTGTTTAGTAGCGTTATTTTCTCTTGCGATAACGCTAACTGTTTTAGGCTAGTAGCAAAGTCACCTGTGTCGTCCTGTTGATGTGATTGACGTGTAGCGACCATAAAACGCTTTACCTCCGTTGAAATAACGCCATTGTTTCTATGTGTCCTGTATGTGGAAACATATTCATTAGCCCAATTTTAGTAACTTCAAAGCCTGCTTGCGAAATAATTGCACTGTCACGGGCTAAAGTAACAGGATCGCAAGAGACATATAAAATGGTTTTAAACTGCTTTAAAGGTAGTTGCTCTAAAACAGCCATAGCACCTGTGCGAGAAGGGTCTAATACTAATACGTCTAGCGCCTTATTAAACCATTGTGCTGTTTCAATTTTTTGCGTTAAATCAAAACAATGAAAGTGCGCATTAGTGATAGAGTTAGTTTGCGCATTTTGCGTCGCCATTGCAACCGCCGATGCAACCCCTTCTACTCCAATAACCGATTTAGCATGCTGGGCTAGCACTAATGAAAAGTTACCAATACCACAAAATAAATCCAATACTTGCTCGTTTCCTTGCAAGTTAAGCCAATTTACCGACTGAGCTAACATAGCTTGGTTAACTTCATCATTTACTTGAATAAAATTACCAAGGCCAAATTCAAACTTTAAATTAAACTTTTCTAAAAAATAATACGGCGTAGGCAAATGAGCTTGCTCTATAACATCGCTGTTGTCTTGCCAGGTAATTAACCATTGCTGTGCGTTTGCTGCTTCTTGTATGTAGCTTTTGGCTTCATCTGGTATCGCTTTAGTATGGCGAATAACAATAAAGTTCCCAGCCTCGTTTTGGCATAACTGTAAATGACTTATACTGTGTAGCGCTTTATATTGATTAATAAGCGTTTCAAAAATACTAAATACGTTAGTAAATGCCTTACTAAGCACATCACATTGCTCAATACTAATCACATTTTTAGAGCTAGGCGCACGATACCCAACTCGCATTTTTTTAGCGGCTTTATCATACATTACGGCAATACGGGCACTGCGTCTGTAATGAGTAGGCTTACTTAAAAGAGGCGCTTGCCAATTTAAGTCGCTTAATTTGGCAAATTTTTGAAACAATTGCGTCACTGCATTTTGCTTTTCAGCCACTTGCTGATTTATTTCTAGGTGCTGCAACTGGCAACCACCACAGTGATTATAATGCTGACAAAAAGGCTGCGTGCGTGCATCGCTTGGATTAATAACCTTAACCAGCTTTGCACTACTGTATTTGGCTTTATCTTCTATTAGGGTTGCCGTTACTTTTTCATTCATTAAAGCGCCGCTTACAAAGCACACTTTATTATTGTGTTTGGCAACGCCCCGCCCTTGATGATCCATGGCCGTAATATTAAGTGTGAGTGTTTGCTGTTTAAGTGGTTTTTTCTTTGCTTTAAAAATTTGCGCCATGCGGCATTACCTTAAATTTTGTATTACGTATAAGCAAATCAGATGCTTTGAGAATAGCCGATGAACCGTATATACTCGATCCATACTAATAATGATAATAACGCTTCCATTATGACCAAATTAGGCTTACGTGATTCTGTTTTAACCTTAACCTTGATCCCCACAGTGATCATTGGTTTGTTACTTGGCGGCTATTTTACAATAAATCGTTACATTGAGCTTGATGAAATTTTATATCAGCAAGGCAGCTCAATATCTGAACCCTTAGCAATTGCTTTAGAGCAGCCTTTACTTGAAAAAAATAAAAAGCTGCTCAACCGTCTGATTAGTTACACACACAATAAGCACTCCCCAACCATTAAATCGATTGCTATTTTTGATACCAGCAATCAGCTTATTATGACCAGCAACTATCATCGCTCGTTTGATGAACTAACTCAAAAAGAACAAATTGAAAATCTTCACACAACAAAAATTAATAAATCAGAAGAGCTAATCACGTTCTACACCCCAATTTTTAATCACTCTGCGCCGGTATCAAAATGGGATATTAATGATTTTCAAACCCCGCTTGGCACCGTTATTTTACAACTTAATAAAGACCAAGCGATTATAGGCCAGCAGCGAGCGGTTTTAATTAGCGGCATTGTTATTTTATTTTCAATAATATTGGCATCTATTTTAGCGCTTAAGCTTAGCCGTATGTTTATGAACCCGCTTAATAAGTTAGTACTTGCCACCGATAAACTAGTTGAAGGTAAAAGAGACACGGGTTTAAACGACACCATGATGGGCGAATTTGAACTTTTGCGTGAAGGGCTTAATACCATTGCCCACACTATGGTTATGCAAAAAGATGAAATGCAGAAAAATATTGATCAGGCCACGAGTGATTACCGCGAAACCCTAGAGCAATACGAAACTTCAAATATTCAGCTAACTATGGCCAAAAAAGAGGCGCAAGATGCTAACCGCGTTAAGTCCGACTTTTTAGCTAAAATGAGTCACGAGTTACGTACCCCGCTTAATGGGGTTATTGGCTTTACGCGCCAATTGTATAAAACACCTTTAAATAAACATCAAAAAGACTACCTCGATACCATAGAGCTTTCTGCCAATAGTTTATTGACGATTATTAGCGATATTTTAGATTTTTCTAAACTTGAAGCGGGCGCAATGGAGCTTGAATCAATCCAGTTTCAACTGCGCGATAGCGTAAACGAGGTTATGACATTATTAGCTCCCTCGGCGCATGAAAAACAACTTGAACTATCTATTTATATCAACCCACAAGTGCCTGATGATTTAACCGGTGACCCCACTCGCCTTAAACAAGTACTCATTAACTTGTTAAGTAATGCCATTAAGTTTACTGAAAAAGGCTCTATAAAAGTTGATATAAGCTACCGCTTATTAGATGAAGACCGCGCCTCTATTTTAGTATCAGTAACCGATACCGGTGTGGGTATTCCAATGGATAAGCAAGATGCGTTATTTACTGCATTTGGCCAAGCAGATTCATCCATCACCCGAAAATTTGGCGGCACTGGTTTAGGTCTCATTATTACCAAACACATCGTAGAGGCTATGAATGGCCGAATAACGCTAAATTCAGCCCCGGGAAGCGGCACCTGTTTTACCTTTAATGGTGTGTTTAGGTTGCCTGATCATACCTTTAGTAACGACTTACCTTCTAAATCACTTATTGGTAAACGCATATTATACCTAGAGCCACACGAGCATACGCACCACTCAGTGCTTTCTGTATTAAACGAGTGGGAAGCGGTTGTAACCGCCTGTTTTAATGAAGCAGCGTTTTTAGACGCCATCAAACATAAAATGTTTAAGTATGATATTTGTATTATTGGTGATATGGCATCGGTAGATGATATGCAGCGACTTAAGAGCTATGTGAATATGGTTCGCGAGTCGTGCGATTATTTATACCTTATGCTCAATACGGTATCGCATAATATGCGCGAAGCGTTTATTGGCAGCGGCGCCGATGCGTGCTTAAGTAAGCCGCTTAATCATCGTAAATTATGTGAAGTACTGGCTGCGCCTTATCGCCTTGACCATCCAACCTTAAATATTGAGCCAAGCGATCAAACATTATTGCCATTAAAAGTACTGGTGGTAGATGACAACGATGCAAACTTAAAACTTATTTGCACCTTGTTAAAAGAGCAAGTTGAATTTATAGATACGGCCTACAATGGCTCGCAAGCCTACAGTTTAAGTAAAAGCCATAAGTACGATGTTATATTTATGGACATACAAATGCCGATTATGGATGGCATTACCGCGTGTAAACTTATTAAGGAGTCTTCTTTAAACGAAGACACACCTATTATTGCGGTAACCGCGCATGCTCTGCACAGTGAAAAAGAGCAGCTATTAAAAGATGGCTTTAA
The DNA here is from genome assembly GCF_002331165.1 of Pseudoalteromonas sp. UBA2102. NCBI lineage: Bacteria > Pseudomonadati > Pseudomonadota > Gammaproteobacteria > Alteromonadales > Pseudoalteromonadaceae > Pseudoalteromonas > Pseudoalteromonas sp. UBA2102. The sequence goes on along the minus strand of NZ_DCYU01000060.1, from coordinate 91,756 downwards.
AGGCTATTTAACTAAGCCTATTGATGAGGACATGCTGAGCCAAATTATTTGCGATCATAGTCCGCAATCGCCCGTAAGCCGCGACAAAATTAAAAGTGTAACGTCACAAAGCCCTGCTCCATTTGAAAGTAACTGCTTAGATTGGTCGCTTGCGCTACAACGAGCAGGGGGTAAAGGTGAGCTGGCGCTGGAAATGCTCAATATGCTATTACAAAGTGTGCCAGAGACGCTCTCGCAGCTCAACGAAGCTATTGAGCAAAACGATTGCCAAACGGTATTAAGTGTTATCCACAAATTCCATGGCGCGTGCTGTTATACCGGTGTGCCTAAGCTTAAATCACTGGCAGAAACCATAGAAACCTCACTTAAAAGTGATTGCGTGCTAGATAACGTTGAGCCTGAACTATTTGAGCTTCAGGATGAGCTGGAAAACCTCATGGCAGATGCAAGTGCTACCGAGCATCAACGCTAAAAAACACGTAATAAAAAAGCGCAGTAAATGCGCTTTTAACAGGTTTTAATACCATTTTACTTAATTAAGTATTTCTATTAAATGGTGCCACCATGGGGTTAAATTTATAACCTTGCCTCAATCATGAGGCGTTTCATGTCGCGTACTGCTTTTTCAAGGCCATCAATAGCTGCGCGCGCAATAATAGCGTGGCCAATGTTAAGCTCATAAATTTCAGGCATTGCAGCAATTGGTTTTACGTTATGATAATGAAGGCCATGCCCTGCATTTACAATTAAGCCTAAGCTCGCCGCGTATTTTACACCCTCTCGTATGTGCTCAAGCTCTTTGTTTAAATCTTCATCATTAGTGGCATCTGCATACGCGCCGGTATGAATTTCTACATACGGTGCACCACACGCTTTAGCTGCATCTAACTGTGCTTTATCGGCGTCAATAAATAATGACACTTTAATACCCGCATCAGTTAGTGTTTTAGTGGCCGCTTTAATTTTATCTACATTACCAGCCACATCTAGGCCGCCTTCGGTCGTAAGCTCTTCACGTTTTTCAGGTACTAAACATACGTACTCAGGCTGTACTTCAAGGGCTATGTTAATCATTTCATCTGTAACCGCTGTTTCAAGATTCATACGCGTTTGAATCGTTTTAGCCATTACGTATACATCGCGGTCTTGAATATGGCGACGATCTTCACGCAAGTGAATAGTAATACCATCTGCACCGGCGTGCTCTGCCACACTGGCCGCATGTGCTGGGTCTGGGTATGATGTACCACGCGCTTGGCGAAGCGTTGCAATATGATCAACGTTTACGCCTAAAAGAATGTCTTTCATTTTGTTACCTGTAAAATATGTTTATTGAGAGGCCATAAATAATTCACGGCTTTTTAATGGTTTATTACCCAGTAAAGGTTTTAGTAAATAACGGCTTAATTGTTTTGCCATATAGAGTACATCGCTTTGGCTAAAATCATGATTAGCAATCGCTTTGAGCTGCGCGCCGCTAAACCCTGAGCGCGTATCTTGTTGCATCAAAAAACCCAACTCAGGAAAGTAACTATACGTTTGCCTTTCATCAATTGGCTCACCACTGGCATCAAAGCTAAAGTCGACGCCATAGCCCAACAACTCTAATAGTTGAAATTCGTATGAGCGCAGCACCGATTGTAAATCGACATCGCTATTTAAGTTCTCTAGGTGAGTTTTGTAGAGCTCAAACACTTGTTCAAGTGGCTCGTTTACCGGCACAATGCGGTTAGTCAGCTCATTTAAATAAAAGCCACAGTAAAGCTTATCCTTTGTTAAATATAAAGGATTACCATGTAGCTCAAATTTATTAATGTATTTTAAATCGAACTTGCAACTGTAATGAACAAGCAGTGCCTGAAAAGGCTGCAATTGTGCTTTGTGTTTAGTGGCCTGGCGACCACTCACTCTGGCTAGCATTCTTAGCTGGCCTACGCCTTCTACCAGCATATCGAGCATTACTTGGGAGTCGCTATAAGGACGCCGATGTAATAGGTACGCTGTGTAGAAGTCGCTATCCATATTAGTTGGTTAAATGCAGGTTAATCTTCGCCATAGCCTAAACTTCTTAAGGCACGCTCATCATCTGCCCAACCCGATTTAACTTTAACCCAAAGCTCTAAAAACACTTTGTTATCGAGCATTTCTTCAAGGTCTTTACGGGCTTCACGGCCAATCACTTTAAGCTTTTCGCCTTTGTTACCTATTACCATGCGTTTTTGGGTTTCACGCTCAACAAGAATTAACCCATTGATATGCCAAACACCGTTTTCTTGCCATTTAAACTGCTCAATTTCTACAGTAACAGAATACGGCAGCTCTTCACCCATAAAGCGCATTAGCTTTTCACGAATAACTTCTGCCGCCATAAAACGCATTGAGCGGTCGGTTACATAGTCATCAGGAAAGTAAAATTCGCACGGTGGTAAGCGTTTAGTTACTTCGGCTTTAATTAAATCAACGTTTTTACCTTGCGTTGCCGATACCGGCATAATGCCCACAAAATCAAATTTGTCGCCAAGCATCTTCATATGCGGTAATACTAAATCGCGGTCTTTTACTTGGTCTATTTTATTAATAACAAGTAAAACGGGCTTACCACTTTGCGATACTTTATTAAGTACCATTTCGTCATCGGCATTCCAGTGAGTGCCCTCAACAACAAAAATAATAAGCTCTACATCACCAATTGAACTCGATGCAGCACGGTTCATTAAGCGGTTAATAGCGCGCTTTTCTTCAACGTGTAAGCCCGGCGTATCAATATAAACAGCTTGGTGTTGCCCTTCTGTATGAATACCCATAATACGGTGGCGAGTTGTTTGTGGCTTGCGCGAGGTAATACTTACTTTTTGCTCAATGATTTCATTAAGCAATGTTGATTTACCTACATTAGGGCGGCCAACAATGGCAACCATGCCACAAAACGTATCAATATCACCTTCATGAGGCTGTATTAAGGTATCAAGATTCATTTTTTAGTATCTTCAATGCTTTTTCGGCAGCTTTTTGTTCGGCTTTACGGCGCGAGCTACCAACAGAAATAATGCTATCCATACCTTCAACTATACATTCAACCGTGAACGTTTGATTGTGCGCTTGACCTTTGGTATCAACAACGGTGTAGCCCGGTAAAGATAACTTACGCGCTTGTAGATACTCTTGCAGCAGGGTCTTAGGATCTTTTTGATTAAGCCCTGGTGAAATAGCATCTAGTCGAGATTCGTACCACGCTAAAATCAGCTCGCCACAGCGGTCTATGTTTGAGTCTAAAAACACAGCCCCTATAATGGCTTCTACAGCATCAGCTAATGTTGATTCACGACGAAAACCACCGCTTTTTAACTCACCCGGCCCAAGGCGCAAGTAGTCACCTAAACCAAACTCTAGCCCAAATTCAGCAAGTGTTTGGCCACGCACAAGCGTAGATCGCATACGGCTTAAATCGCCTTCACGCGCTTTTGGAAATTTGTCGTACAAAGCATTGGCAATAACAAAGCTCAAAATTGAATCGCCTAAAAACTCTAAGCGTTCGTTGTGTTGACCTTTATGACTGCGGTGCGTCATTGCCTGTTCAAGTAAACCTTGATCAGCAAATTCGTAGCCAATTCGTTTATATAATTCTGTTACATTTTTTTTCATTGTTACTGAATATTACCTAGGCGTTCAAAACGAACACCAGTTGGAACCCATCCTGGTAAAACATCATCTGGGCCATTCTCAAATTCAAAACTCATCCATATAAAGACAGCTTTACCCACCAAGTTTTCTTTTGGTACAAAGCCCCAAAAGCGACTATCTTGGCTGTTGTCGCGGTTATCACCCATCATAAAATAATGATCAGCTGGTACAGTCCATTCATCCGAAGGAGTCCCTGGTTGCTGATAGTAACGCCCTTTACGTTCAGGTGCGCGTGGGTTGATTAAAATGTCGTGCTTGAGTGTCGTTAAATCTTCATTTACTCGGGCAAGCGACATTTGGCCTTGTTTAAACTCATTATCGTTAATTAATTTAAAATCAATTTTATTAAACTCATTACAAAGTAGGTCACCCTGCTGGGTCTCGCCTTCTTTACAATTAGGTTGAATATATAAACGTTTATCACGATAAACAATTTTATCGCCCGGTAAACCAATAGCACGTTTTATATAATCTACTCGCTCATCTAACGGGTATTTAAAAACAACAATATCGCCGCGTTCAGGCTCGCCTACATCTACAAGCTGGCTACGCCATACCGGGTCTTTAATCCCGTACGAGTACTTTTGTACTAAAATAAAGTCGCCCACCAACAAGGTTGGCATCATTGAACCTGACGGTATTTGAAAAGGCTCAAAAATAAACGACCTAAAAATAGTAATAGCTGCAATCATCGGAAAAATCGATTTTGCAGTTTCTGTAATTGCCGGCTCAGGTGCTATTAACGCCGCTGTTTCTTCATCAAGCTGGCCACCGGCAGATGTTTGGGCAAGCGCCAAACGCTCTTGCCTTTTTGGCGCATACATTAGGTGGTCAATTAACCATATTAAACCTGAGCCTAACGTTAATAACACCAATAAAACTGAGAAATAACCAGCCATCTATAATCCTTTGTTTTTATTTACCAACTTTCAAAATAGCTAGAAACGCTTCTTGCGGTACTTCTACGTTACCCAATTGCTTCATTCGTTTTTTACCATCTTTTTGCTTTTGCAATAGCTTTTTCTTACGACTCACATCACCACCGTAACACTTAGCGATTACATTTTTACGTAATTGCTTAACCGTGGTACGGGCAATAACATGTTGTCCTATTGCAGCTTGAATCGCAATATCAAACATTTGACGCGGAATAAGCTCTTTTAACGCATCAGCAAGTTGGCGGCCACGTGATTGTGCACTGTCGCGGTGAACAATTATAGCGAGCGCATCAACACGTTCACCATTAATAAGTATATCAACACGTACCATGTCTGATGTTTGAAAGTGCTTAAAGTTGTAATCAAGCGATGCAAAACCACGACTGGTTGACTTTAATTTATCAAAAAAGTCCATAACCACTTCAGCCATAGGTAGCTCATAAGTTACAGCGACTTGCTTGCCGTGATAACTCATTTTAGTTTGCATACCACGTTTTTCTACACACAGAGTAATAACGCTACCTAAAAACTCTTGCGGTACAAGTATGTTTGCCTCTACTACTGGTTCGCGGATTTCAACAATATCATTAACCGCTGGTAGGTCAGACGGGTTATCAATTTGACTCGTACCTTCTTTGGTTACTACTTCGTAGATTACAGTAGGTGCCGTGGTAATTAAATCAATATCGTATTCACGCTCTAAACGCTCTTGAATAATTTCCATGTGTAGCATACCTAAAAAGCCACAGCGGAAACCAAAACCCAGTGCTGTTGAATTTTCAGGTTCAAAAAATAACGACGCATCATTTAAGCTTAGTTTATTAAGCGCATCGCGGAACGATTCATAATCATCAGAGGCAATTGGGAACATACCTGCATATACTTGCGGCTTAATTTTTTGAAAGCCTGGTAAACGCACTGGTGCCGCATTTTTTTGATGCGTAATCGTATCGCCCACTGGGGCGCCGTGTATTTCTTTAATACCGGCAATAACAAACCCTACTTCGCCGGTACGTAAAATACCCGTGTTGGTTTGTTTAGGGGTAAAAATACCCACGTGATCAGCTGTATGTACTTGCTCGTTCGACATTATTTTTATTTTGTCGCCGGCACGTAGTTCACCGTGCTTAATACGCACTAGTGATACAACACCTTGGTATGGGTCAAACCACGAGTCAATAATAAGCGCCTGCAAAGGTTGATCTTTTTCACCTACCGGTGGTGGGATATCCTTTACAATCATTTCAAGTACTTCAGCAATACCAACACCTGTTTTTGCACTACATTGCACAGCGTCTAGGGCATCAATACCAATAATGTCTTCAATTTCTTCTGCTACACGAAGCGGATCGGCTTGCGGTAAATCTATTTTATTTAAAACAGGGATTACTTCTAAATCCATTTCAATGGCGGTATAACAGTTTGCCAGCGTTTGTGCTTCAACACCTTGTCCGGCATCAACAACTAAAAGCGCACCTTCACATGCCGCTAAAGAGCGAGAAACTTCATAAGTAAAGTCAACGTGCCCTGGTGTATCGATAAAGTTAAGTTGGTAGGTTTCGCCATCGTTAGCTGTGTAGTTAAGCGTTACACTTTGCGCTTTAATGGTAATACCGCGCTCACGCTCGATGTCCATTGAATCTAACACTTGCTTTTGCATTTCGCGGTCTGTTAAGCCACCACAAACCTGGATCAAACGATCTGAAAGGGTCGATTTACCATGGTCAATATGGGCGATGATCGAAAAATTACGGATATGCTTCATAAACTGGATTCTAAACTTCTATTTTAATAGGCTAAGTACGAACACCTGAGTGACTTGAAAATACTTATTGGGTATAAGTGCTATATAAGTGGCTAAATGCGCTTTAGATAATCAAATTTTTGATTGCCTTTTTACCCTGTATTTCCAAGTTACTCTGGTATAAAACGGCAATTTTACATTTAATTGGCCTTAATCACCATCTATTTGCGTTAAAGGAAGGCTAATTGGATGAATTTTTATCACTTTTACATCATGCCTGAGTGTTTTTACTTTGCTTTTAGCTAAAAAGTAACCACCTACACCGCCCAAAGCGGCGAATAATATTTGCCATCCCTGCGCTAAAAGTAGTAATTCGGCACTAATAAATGCAAGCGTTAATCCTAAAAATAAAGGCAGCATGTATACAGCAAAAGCATGTTTGACTAAATGCGAATCATCTAATGAGAGCGTTACTTTTTGGCCCACTTCTACAGGAGTATCAAATTGATATGGAAAGGTTTTTTTATCGCTACCAAAGAGTTTGGCAAAGACTTGCGAGCCACAGCGACCATTACACCCTTCGCAGGCTTTTTTTTGCTGGGCTTCTAAGTGGGCAGTGGCGCCATCTAGGGCAACCACTGTAAGTGTTTGTTCAATCATAACAACCCTTACGAATTGTTTATAATGCGCGAGTCACTGACTCAGCAATTGCCTTTGCGGTTTGGCTTGGCACATTACCAACAACGGATACATCAAAGTTTCCGCCATTATGCACATAAATTGTCGTTGCGCCAGAAGTTAATGATCCGCTTAAGCGGCGACCTGGTAAGGGGCGCTGTACAAAAACTGAAATTTCAACAAACCCATCAGAATATAAATAATAGTCAGTAAGTTCGTTATTTAAATCAAGTTTATGGCGGTCTGACTTTAGTAACTTAAAGCCATTAGGTAACCAACCAATGCGCCAGTTTGTGGCATTGCTTTTTTCACCTTTCAGTGCGTTACCTGGTAATGGCGTTGGAAAATTACGATTGAGCACTTCTAAAATCATCGGTGCTGGTTGCTCTGTTACGCTAATATGGGTTAACTGTAGCTGCTCTAATGCTTCACCTTGGTGGTTAACATACGCGGCTTTTAATAACAGCGATGACTCTGTATCAAGCCATATCCAGTAGTTATATTTGTATTCATCTTTTGATTCTATTCTCACCAGTTGCGCCGCTCGCCCTGCTATACGGCCTTTACCACCTAGCACAAAATCATATTGGCTGCTTAACGCTTCAATATCTTTAAATAATACTTCAGGTATTGGCCCAGCAATGGAGTCTGTATTTATAGAATATGGCTGCGATTGCGGTTCAAAGTAGGTTACTTGGTCGTTAATTCTCACCATTTCTAAGCCCGCGCCATTAAGTAAACTTAAATGCTCAAGCTCTGTTTCACCTTGCTTTGCATGCACCCAACGGTAAGGTTCCATGGCTTTACCCTTTACCACCACAAAAGAGGCGTCAAAATTGCGGGTATGCACTGCGTTCGCCATGTTTAGTAATAAATCTTTGGCGGGATTTGTGTCGTTAGCAAAAACATTAAAGCTTAATACTAACGACAGAACAAAAGTGATTACTTTCATTTAATTAGTTTTTTTCCTCTTGCGCTTTGTCACTATTTTGCGCTGTTTGCAAAGAGTGTGCAACACGTGCTTGACGTTGATGCTCTAAAACTAACGCGCCAATGCGTTGTTGCTGTAATTCGCGTAAACCTTGCTCAGCGTTTTCAAGAGCAGGTTCTGAAGAATAACTCACCGGCGACGCCATACCTGTTAATGGGGTAGTTTGTAAAAGCGGAATTTCGCTTTCTTGCTCGCCCGCACCTTGCGGCAAGGTATTTACGCCAACAATGGCAAACATAGCTACGCTTGCAGCAATAGCAAGTTGTGCAACCGGCTTACGCCAATTAAACGCTACTACTTTGTTATCTTGCTGCGCTTCACTGTGCTCGGTATCAGGTGTTTTGTTTGCTGTCGATTGGGTGAAATCGGCATACACAGGCTCACTTTCAAGTGCTAAGGCGATGTTATCGCTTATATCGATGTGTATGCCGTTGTTATTTTTTTGAGCACGCATCGCATCACCAATTAGCGCATATCGACCAAACGTAGCAACATCCTGATCAGAAATTTTACCCTCTGCAAGGTGTTGTTCGCCGTCAAGTAATGCTGATAACGTTTCGCTATCCAACTTGTTAACGTGTGCTTTTGTCATACTAAGACTCGCCTATTAATGGGTTTAATTTATTATCTATTGCTTCTCGGGCTCTAAAAATACGCGAACGTACTGTCCCAACAGGGCAATCCATTACCACGGCTATTTCTTCATAGCTCATCCCTTCGATTTCTCTTAGGGTAATCGCGGTTTTAAGGTCTTCAGGCAAACTATCAATCGTATTAAAAATAACAGCGCGTACTTCGTCGCTTAACAGTAAGTTTTCAGGCGATGCGTTTGAACGCATCGAATCCGCACCGTCATAAAACTCGGCATCTTCAGCGTCTATATCGTTTGCTGGCGGTTTACGGCCCTGAGCTACTAAATAATTTTTAGCACAATTAACGGCAATACGGTATAACCACGTATAAAAGGCACTATCACCTCTAAAGTTTGGAAGTGCACGGTAGGCCTTAATAAATGCCTCTTGTGCTACATCTGCAATATCGCCTTGGTTAGACACATAACGTGAAATTAACCCTGCAATTTTGTTCTGATACTTCTTTACTAATAGGTTGAAGGCATTTTTATCTCCTTGCTGGACCCTTTTTACAAGCGCTAAATCTAATTCCTGCTCGCTCATTCGAGCCGGTACTCCTCTGTTTGATTCTTGCTGGTTATTCATAGTGTCGCCATTGTTCACAAATACTCTGACCTCTTTATGAATAAAAAGTTCTGCTTAATATTATTTTTTTATAAAATAGTCGTAAATAACGGCGCTAAGCCATTAAAATCACTACGTAGTAATATGACAAATATGATACAACTACACTATTAAAAACAAATATTGCTCTAATTTGAGCATTGTAACCGCAAAGTACCTCTGACATGAACCAAAATAAACATCATATTGCTGATGTCGCTATTATCGGTAGCGGCGCGGCGGGCTTATCTCTTGCATTGTCTTTAGCTAACTACTGTAATGTTACTGTGATCAGTAAAGGTGCCCTCACCGAAGGCTCTACACTGTATGCACAAGGCGGGATTGCCGCAGTATTTGATAAAAAAAACGACAGCATAGAATCACATGTTGAAGATACCCTTGATGCCGGCGGTGGTTTATGTGACCGAGAAGCTGTGCATTATACGGCAAGTAATGCGCATCAGTGTTTACAATGGCTCATTGAGCAAGGCGTTCCTTTTGATATGGAGTTTGATAGCAAAGGAAAAGAGCGCTTTCATTTAACCCGTGAAGGCGGACACAGCCATCGCCGTATTTTACATGCAGCCGATGCCACTGGTAAGGCCGTACAAACCACGTTAATTAGCCAAGTTAAAGCGCATAAAAACATTACCTTGCTCGAGCAATATAACGCCATCGATTTGATTAGTGATAAAAGCTTAGGTAAGCCGGGCTCGCATATTCATGGCATGTACGTGTGGAATAAAAAAGCAAAAAAAGTAGAAACTATTTCCGCTAAATTTGTAGCGCTCGCAACAGGGGGGGCAAGCAAGGTGTATTTGTACACTTCAAACCCTGATGTATCTAGCGGTGACGGTATTGCCATGGCGTGGCGTGCAGGCTGTAGGGTAGCCAATATGGAATTTAACCAGTTTCACCCCACAAGCCTTTATCATCCAGAGCTACAAAACTTCTTAATTACCGAAGCTATGCGCGGTGAAGGAGCGTATTTAAAGCGCCCCGACGGCACTCGCTTTATGAAAGACTTTGACGATAGAGAAGAGCTGGCACCGCGCGACATAGTAGCCCGTGCTATCGACTTTGAAATGAAGCGTTTAGGTGCAAATTGTGTATACCTAGATATTAGCCACAAAGATAAAGACTTTATCATTGAGCACTTCCCTACTATTTACGCAAAGTGTTTAAGTGTAGGGCTTGATATAACCAAAGAAGCCATCCCGGTTGTTCCTGCCGCGCATTATACGTGTGGCGGTGTAATGAGCGACTTTAACGGTAAAACCGATTTAGATAACTTATACGCTGTAGGCGAAGTCGCCTACACAGGTTTGCACGGCGCTAACCGTATGGCGAGCAATTCATTATTAGAGTGCATTGTATTTGCTCACGCTGCCGCTAAAGATATTTTAAGTAAACTTGAGCATGCGCCAGCACCACTTGCGCTGCCAAGCTGGGATGAAAGCCGAGTAAGTAATTCTGATGAAGAAATTGTTATTACCCATAACTGGCACGAACTGCGGTTATTTATGTGGGATTATGTAGGCATTGTGCGCTCAACTAAACGCCTAGAGCGAGCACTGCACCGTGTTGAGTTATTACAACAAGAAATACATGATTATTACGCAAACTTTAGAGTAAGTAATAACTTATTGGAGCTTCGTAATTTAGTGCAAGTAGCCGAACTGATAATTAGAAGTGCAATGCAGCGTAAAGAAAGCCGCGGCCTTCACTATACGATTGACTACCCTGAGCAAAATGAAAACCCAACACCTACTATTTTGATTCCACCTCGCCATTAATGGCAATCAATGCTGCGCGCTTTAAACGTGCGTAGCTTTGCTTATTTACGCCATTAGCTGAAATAATAAGCCATTGGCGTTTATTAAAACCTTTAATGTGTAACCAAACAGTAGTATTTAATATTTTTGTTTTAGGGGTTATTTGCCCCTGAACTTTTAAATTTTCATTTTCAAAGCGTATTTGCTTAGGCTCTAAAATAATAACGCCACTTTCAGGGTGAATAGCCACTATTTTTTGCCATAGCCAGCAAAGCGCAATTGCATTTACAATTATACAAACAACAATGCTAAAAAAAGAGCTTAAATAAAGCCCTAATACCACACTTAATAAGCAGAAAAACAGCACCACTGGCCGCTGTTCTGCTTTATTATTTACTACCGTAAACCTATACACGAACTCGGTCTAAAATTAGCGATACCATGGTATTAAGCTCAGCATCTTTACACTCTTCATGGCCCATAAACCATGCAAATAAATCAGGGTCTTCTTGGGTTAGCAAACGCTGAAATACAGCCTGTTGCTGTGCATTTAACGAATCATACGCCTGCTCTACAAATGGCATAAACAAAACATCTAACTCTAACATGCCGCGGCGACAAGCCCAGCGTATACGTGCTTTACTATGAATTTCAGTCATTTTAAACCTCATACTTAATTGTCCCGAGTTTAACAAATACCCGCCTAATTAGCAGCTATTAATCTGTGTTCAAATAATAAAAAACTGCCCGCCTTCGTTGCTGTACCCTAGGTTATAACTGCGTTATTATGTCTACTCATTTGTATTGCACAGAAGGTTTTTATGTCGAGCGTTTATGCATGTCCGTTATCTCACCAACTTATTAGCCTAACCGGTGCAGATAAATTGTCTTATCTTCACGGACAAATCACTCAAGATCTCAATAAACTATCTAACAGCAATTATTTATGGGCTGGTCACTGCAGTGCCAAAGGCAAGTTGTGGGGTGTGTTTAAATTATTTTCTCACCAAGATAGCTACTACTTAGCAGGTTCACAGCCTGAGGTAGAGAAGTCGCTCAGTGAGCTAAAAAAATACGCTGTGTTTGCCAAAGTAGATATTGATGTTTCTACGAACAGATTAATCGGGTTGATCAGTGACGATTTAACCCCAGTACTAGAAAAACTTGATATTCGGTTTTCTGATGACCAAACGGCCTGTGATTTCCCAAGTGGTAAAGCCCTTAAGTTAGCGCCAAATCGCGTTTTACTAATGGTTGATAGCCAATTTAGTATGCCAGATGATGTCTCTACATTAGATAACTGCGCACTATGGCAAGAAGCCGCTATAAAAGCGGGCGAGCCACAATTAAATAGTGACGCCATTGGCGAATACGTACCACAAATGGTAAACCTTCAAGCGATTAACGGCATTAGTTTTAAAAAAGGCTGTTACACCGGCCAAGAAACGGTTGCCCGTATGAAGTACCTAGGTAAAAACAAACGCGCTATGTATATTGTTACAGGTAAAAGCGATGGCCTACTTGAAGAGCCTGAGCTTGAAACCCAAGTGGGCGAAAACTGGCGCCGCGCTGGTAAACTAATTGCCCAAAGCTATAACGAAAATAGCCAAACCTTATTTGGCCTTGTTGTGCTGCCAAACGATACACCAAGTACACACGTACTTCGTGCAAAGCACACCCCTCAGGTAGAGCTAAGCATTCTGCCTCTACCTTACTCTCTTGAAGATGAATAAATAGGAATGACTATGATCGTTGCACCAAACACAGTAGTAAAAATGCATTATTCAGTACTGGATAACGATGGCAATACCATTGATAACTCTTTTGATGGCGAGCCACTGGTTTTTATTATTGGCACAGGCTACTTAATCCCAGGGCTTGAAAATGCACTCCAAGGCAAGCAAGCCGGTGATACATTAAATGTAAAAGTAGAACCTGAAGAAGGCTACGGCGAACGTCACGATAACCTAATGCAAGCGGTGCCTAAGTCGATGTTTGATGGCATGGAGATTGAAGTGGGTATGCAATTTAGAGCGTCTACTGATGATGGTGATCAATCTGTGATGATTATCGAGATTCAAGATGAAGACGTTATAGTTGATGGCAACCACCCGCTTTCGGGTATTACCCTTAATTTTGATGTAGAAATTTTAGAGGTGCGCGAAGCAACCGAAGAAGAGCTTGCGCACGGCCACGTGCACGGTGAAGGCGGTTGTGGTCACGATCACTAATCATACCGCCGCTTATAAAAAAAGCGCCTAAGGCGCTTTTTTTATAACATATTGTTGTAGGTTGCGGTTTTTATTGGCGCCGGTTCCTCTAAAGGGGTTTCACTGGGTGTTATTTTACCCTCAAGCGCACGTAATAAGCCTTGCTGATCGTTTGTTCCCACTCGGTACTTAGTACCGTCTTTTAAGGTTAACTGTAGCGCACTAAACCCGGATACAGAATACACCCACCCATCATGCGTAATACGAATACCAATACCATGGCGGTAAGAGTTTTGCACCGCTTTAGCCTCCACTATGTCCGCAAGTGCTAATCGTTGCCCCGCAACGCCAGGGCCAAAAGCCCAACTAATTGTTTGCTCGTCAACTTTTACGGTTAAACCATGAAACAAAAAGCCGACTAAAACCAATACACCGGCAAATACCATTAATGGCACATCGGCGCCCATTAAGTTCCAGGCTAAGGCTACAAAGCCGCCTATCCATGCTAAAACAAAAAATATAAACACCGCATATTGTTTATGCTGATACATAACGCTCTCTTTATTATTAAAAACTGTACACCAACGTGGCGCTTAATTCTGAGTCGTATTTAAGGTTATCGTCTTCAGGTTTTGAATTATAACGATACATGTAGGCAAACTTTAACGATACCGCACCTATGACTTGGCTAATCAAAGCGGTTTCTGACTTCAAACGCGAATTTAACCCCGACAAAGACTGCTCAATACTCACATCTTGATTAAAGCGCGTGCGCTTAGATACCAAACGCTCCCACTGCATTGCAATACGTACTAAATAACCAGTTTTGTTTTCATCTTCTTCGCTTACCTCTGATTCATCATCAGCGACAGAGCGATATAAACCTGGGCCAATATCAATATCTACTTTATTTTTTACACCTTGGTAAACTCTGGCACCATAGCCGGTAGCCACCGTACTTTTGTAATCTAGGCCGCTAAATTTATCTTCTTCGTAGTCACCGTAAATAAAAAATGAAGAGTTTTTAACGCCCACTTTGTAGTTACCCTGTGCAGAGACAAAAATACGGTCTGCCGTTACATCGGTTTGCCCTGTATCTTCGTTTTGATCTCGTTTATACAAGGTGTCTAATTTAAATTGGTTACGCCAATTTTCGAAGTCTTGGTATAAATTTCCTCTAAACTTAAAGCTGGTAGAGTTAGTATTACCCTTACTTAAAATCAAGCCAAATTCCGTATCGCCATAGAGCATTTCGCCTTTATGTAGCTCGTGAATTTCTTCATCAGAGAGTTGTCCATATTCATGAAAGTCTTCAAATGGATCAACAGCCCAACACCGGCTGCTCATTATTAAAAACACGAATAGTAAATACTTATGCACGGTAAACTCTCTTGCACATACAAACAAAACTGCTTACTCAGCGTGCTCTGTTTCTTTCCACAAAATATGACAAAACGGCGCGTCTTTATCACGGCTAATTAAAATTTTTGCAAATAACACATCTTCGTTTTCAAACTCTAACCCCACTAGCACTTGCACAAATAACTCCGGCTCTATTTCAAGTGCAACAAAGTTTTGCCATTGCTCATCAGGCTCGCCCTCTTCAATAAACCCAAGTTCTTCTCGGTATTCGTTAAAGTCTTCAACATCTTGTTCGCTAAGATTATTTGGCGCCAGCTCTAAAAAAATATCGTACGCTTGATGGGTAACTTCTTCTTCGCTATATAAACGTGGGCCTGACATGGGTAAAACCTCAATGCATTTTAAGTGCGCACATAATATCAAAACTCATCTGTGTTTTGAGAAAAAACAGCTAAAAATAATGACTTTTTTGTTACCAGCTCATGCGCAGTTAAGCTTAAATAAGATTCAAAGTGCTTTGACTAAAAAAGTTAAAAATAATTCAATTTATTTTTTATTATAAAACAAACCGTTACTTTACTTAGTAAGGCGTACATCATAAGCTCAAACACATAATAATAGGAGAGCGCAATGATAAAACTAGAAATACAACAAGGCATTGCTAACGTTATTTTAAGCCGCGCAGAAAAACAAAATGCACTTAGCTTTGATATGTTCATGCAATTAAACAGCACTATTAAACGTATAAAAAAAGATAAAAGTGTTCGCGCCGTAGTGATAAAAGGTGATGGTGAGCATTTTTGCTCAGGGCTTGATGTGGCTGCAGTGATGGCCTCACCATTAAATATTGGTAGGCTGTTGCTAAAATGGCTACCTGGCAATCAAAACCTAGCGCAAAAAGTGGTACTGGGCTGGCAATCGTTAAGCGTACCTGTGATTGCGCAAATAAACGGAAATTGTTTAGGGGGTGGGCTACAAATAGCGTTGGGCGCCGACTACAGAATTGTTGATACCCACGCAAAACTGGCCATTATGGAAGCGCGTTGGGGGTTATGCCCCGATATGGGCGCTAATGTAGTGCTTGCTGGTTTATTAAAGCGCGACCAAGCGCTGTGGCTGGCAAGCCACGCCAATCCTATTAGTGCACACACGGCCTACGAGCTGGGGTTAGTCACAGAGCTTACAGACAATACCGAACAGGCCACACAGCGCATGTTAAATATATTACGTGAACGCTCCCCCGATACACTGGCAGCGATAAAGCGCGTTACTCAACAAAGCTACACAACAAACCAACGACAAATTTTAGCTAAAGAAACGTTTAGCCAAATTCGCTTGTTACTTAATCCTAATACTAAAAAAGCAATTGCCAAAGCAAAAGGGAAAACAGATATAAGCTATGCAAATTCAAAGCGCTGGTAAGACTAAATTAGCATTTAATAATAGTGCGTATTTGCTAACGTTAATTTCTTTCTATATTAATGAGCCATTATCATGAAGTACTTGCTTAGCAGTGCAATTATTTTACTGTGCTTAGGGTGTGCTAAATTAATAATGCACTTAATTGGTGGCAGCTTCCCTGCAACGCTCCTTGGCATGGTTATTTTACTGAGTTTATTACTGTTAGGTGTAGTGAAAGAGCACCATATTAAACCCTCGGCCTCCCCTATTTTAAATATTATGCCAATATTTTTTATACCCGCGGGGGTAGGATTTATCGAGCACATTGCACTTATTAAGCTGCATTGGCCCTATTTGGTTTTGGTTATTTTGCTCGTCCCTGCCAGTACGCTTTTACTGGTAAGCAGCGTTGTTGGCTATGTTAAAGGTAAAAATAACAATGACTGAGCTGCACCTTACGCTATGGTACTTAACAACTCCCGCTACTATTTTGCTGTTTTTACTATTAAGAGCGTTTAATAAACACTGGCAGCACAGCATAGTAAAGTCGCTCACCAACCCAGTGTTTTTAAGTATTGCGATTATTGCCTTAGTGCTTGTTAATTTAAAATTACCTTATGCTGATTTTTCCACGCATAGCCAACTACTTAGTTGGCTATTAGAGCCTGCTATAGTGGCACTGGCCTTACCTTTGTATCAGCAATTTATACATGTAAGAAAAAATCTACTGTTAATAGTAAGCACCTGTAGCTTAGGTATTATTAACGCCACTGTGGTGGCTTTTATTTTAAGTATTTTATTTGATGTACCCGCCAATTTAAGCGCCTCCGTAGCTGCATTAAGTGTAACTACGCCTATTTCATTAATAGTTACTGAGTCTTTAGGGGGGATTAGCTCTCTTGCCGCTGCATTAGTTATATTTATTGGCTTACTAGGTGCGCTCTTTGGGTTAATGCTCATTAAGTGGATAGGTGTTAATAACCACCAAGCTCAAGGAATCGCAATGGGAACTGCGTGCCATGCTATAGGCACCGCAGCAGCACTGGACGAGCACCCAAAAATAGGCGCGTTTTCCTCGGTTGCTATGGCTTTAAGCGCATTATTAACCGCCATAATAGTCCCCGTGCTATATCCTTTTTTAGTCAACACTTTGCTATAGTTAGCAAAAATAATTACGCAATATAAAGAGCCCACTATGATCAGTTCTGAAATAGAACAATTTGAAAAATACTACACCATGCTCACTGAGTATTTAGTTACCTACAGCATGCAAATTGTGGGTGCCGTTTTTATTCTTATACTAGGTTTGTGGGTGGCTAAAAAACTCTCAAATTTAGTCGCTAAATTGATGGCTCGTCACAATATCGATATCACGCTTACCAGCTTTGTCAGTAACGTGGTAAAAGTATTGCTTATTGTGATGGTTGTAGTGATAGCACTTGGCAAAATAGGCATTAGTGTTACCCCCTTTGTAGCGGCTATAGGTGCTGCCTCTCTAGGTGCGGGTTTGGCCTTACAAGGAATGCTTTCAAACTATGGCGCTGGCCTTGCTATTATTGCCACGCGCCCTTTTGTGGTAGGCGATACCATTGAAGTAAAAGGGGTCAGCGGCCAAGTAAAAACAATTGAGCTGGGTTACACCATTTTAATTGATGAAGAAAAAGTAGAAATCACTATTCCTAACAAGCACATAGTGGGTGAAATTATTCACAACTCGTTTAGTTACTCGTTAGTTAAAGGAGAAATAGACATAGCCTATACTGCCTGCGCTGATACCGCTGTTAGCCTTATTGAAGAAGTGTTAAAGGCTCATGATCAGGTGGCTCAAAACCCTATTTCTCAAGTAGGCATAGAGCGCTTTGCCGATAGCGGCGTAACCATTAGTTATCGCTATTGGGTGCCTACAACCAAAATAATAGAAACCAAGCTTGCTATTAACGCAGGCGTTTATAAAGCCATTAATAGCGCTGAGATAGAAATACCCTTTCCGCAGCGGGTGGTTACTATTAAAGAACGCGACCTTTCTTAATAAAAAACAAGGCCGCTTAATACGGCTTTGTTGTTTTATAGCTTAAAGCAGTAATAAACTGCCTAACCCTAAAAAGGTCACAAACCCAACTATATCGGTAACCGTGGTTAATATTACCGAGCCAGAAAGCGCAGGGTCTATTTTCATTTTGTCTAAAATAGACGGTATAACAACCCCAGCTAACGACGCAGCAACTAAGTTAAGCAATATAGCAACGGTAATTGTAATGCTTAGCATTATGTCGCTAAACCAAACAAAGGTGAGCGCGCCAATCACTAATGCCCACACTAAGCCGTTCACCGCCCCCACCCGTAGCTCCTTTTTTAAAAGTGCATTGCGGTTAGAGTCGGTTACCTGGCCAAGCGCTAAACCGCGCACTATTACCGTTAAAGTTTGACTCCCGGCGATTCCGCCCATAGAGGCCACCACAGGCATAAGTACCGCCAGTGCCACAACCTGCTCTATTGTTGCGCCAAATAAGCCAATAAACCAAGATGCTAAAAACGCAGTGGCTAAATTTATACCCAGCCAAATTCCCCGGTTTTTAGCACTCTTTCTTACACTGGCAAACAGGTCTTCGTCTTCGCGTAAACCACCAGCTTTGGCCGCAGCTTCGTCGGCAATTTCTTGGCGTAGTTCGTATGCCGAGCTAATGGTTAAACGCCCGACTAATTTGTTATCGGTATTAACCACCGGCATGGCCATTTTTTCACTGTGAATAACCACTTCTGCCGCTTCGTATAAATCATCATCTGCATGTAATGATGAAAAATCATAGTTTGCCAGCGCCAATAGGTTATCGCCTTCATCGGCTTTTATTAAATCATTTACTGCAAGTTCACCTATTAGGCTGCCTTGGCGGCTAACTAAATACACAACTTCGCTGTATTGCGGCAAACCTTTGTGCAGTAATTTTTTAACGCCTGCAATTGTTGCTTTTTCAGTTATTTTTAGAAAGTCGAAACCAACCCAGTGACCTAATTGCTCAGGCGGATACTGCTGAGCAAGATCGTATTGTTTCGTTTGTGCTTCATCGAGTTGCTTTTTAGCATAATCAACAAAGCGCTCAGGAATAACCTCTTCAAGCTCAAGTAATTCTTCAACATTCACTTCATCTAATAGCGCGTATGCCTCGCTATCATCTAAGGTTTGTAGTAACCATAAGCAGCTGTCATCGCTCAGGGTGACAAATATTTCATGCTGCGTGTCTTTATCTAATAGCTGCCAAATTTCTAGACGCTGTTCTTTTGGGATGGCCTCAAAAAGTAGCGATAGGTGTTCAGTAGATAAATTAAGCTGTGCATCGGCTAAAAGCTGGCTTTTTTGCGTGTGTGTTTCGCATTGTAATAAATCGTTTATTAGCTGCGGTAGTTGGTCGACTGGATACTCAATCATCTTGAAACCTTAAATTTTAAAATGCACATTGCTTATAGTTTACTTGAACAATAAAAAATTGCAGAAAAAACCTAAACTTATTAAGACGCTTTAAGCTTTGATGGTTGAAACTGCGCTCATTATTTTTGCGCATTGTAGGGGTAAAAACACCAGCGATACTACTGTTTATTTTAAAAATTAAAATAAGAAATTATTGGCCTTATTTTTAACCAAAAAAAGCCCATAACGCTAAGCTGTTATGGGCAAAGTCACACAATGAAAAAGGGGAATTAAAATCTATCGGTTAAGTTACGTATTAGGTCAGAGTCCACAAACTGCGTGACCATTGCAGCACCCCATGCATATGCACGTTGTATTGGGTAGCCTTTAAATATCCAGCGTTTACGAACATGGTTAAAACGCTGTAAATACTGCTGCTTAGCACGCGGCAAAGGTGTACTACTTAGCTTATCCCACGCTTTATATACGCCCGACATGTCAGAGCCGCGCATAAAACGTTGCAACCAACGCGCAAAGCGCGAAAAGCTAATGGTTGACTGAAAATCAATGATATAAGGCTTGCCATCGCTACCACATAATATATTGCCCATATTACGTAAATCTAAATGCACAATGCCTAGGCGGTGCATTTTTGCAACTTGGCGTTCAAGCTCAATAAAAAATTCAACAGGCAACGTCTCACCCTGGTGTATTAAGCTCCTAAGCGGCGTGCCTTCTATGTAGTCATACGCCACCGCTATCGGCGATAAACGGCTAAACCGATTAGCAACTGCATCAAGCTGTGCTAAGCGGCTCAACCCTTTAAATTCTTGATTTACAGAAAGCTTGGCAAAGGTTTTACGAATAAACCACGGGCTTTGGCTAAAGTCTTTTACTATTAAGTCAAACGTATCATCTTTGTACCTGTATACAATTGCGTTCGCAAAACGCCCTTTATGAACAACACTTAAATACTGTTGCATAAATACATGTTCAGGAAACTGCTGCTGTAATTGTGATAACAACTTATTTTCAATCATAACAAACCTAACAAGATGATAACTTTAATTGCCTAGGCAACTATATTAGCAAAGTTGGATTTGCCGCACAATTAGATCTAGTACTTAGCAGGCTAAGTTTTTATTGAAACAGTATCGCTAAAATGTTGATAATCTTTTTTAGAGATTTAAGAAGGTGTATCTAGGTTGTTTATTGCTCGGTTTAGTAAGTCCATAACGCTGTGTTTTTCATTTTCAGAAAAACCGCTAAGTGCTTTTTCGTACACTTGATTTACTAAGGGCATTATTTGCGGATAAAGCGCTTTGCCTTTATCACTTAAACTTAAAAGTGTAGAGCGTTTATCAAACTCACATTGTGTTTTTTCAATTAAGTCTTTTTCTTCTAAACGCTTTAACAAACGGCTCATCGCCCCTTTATCGTACACCATATGATCGCTCAGTCCGGCTAATGTGTTTACTGAGCCACGCGCTAATAGCACTACCACAATATATTGCGCAGAGGTTAAGTCCATACAATCGAGTTGGGCATCAATGTGTGTAGCAATTTTTGAACGTAAAAACGATATCAACCGGCCTAGGTCTTGCTCTGCTACGAGCGTTTCGGGGTCGGCGTTTTGTACTGAAGGCATACTTTGTTGCATATAAGGGTTACTCTGTTTATTCAAAATGCGTGTAATAGACTACACATAATTAATAAAATTCCCTAGGGTTAGCGTACTTTCAAAAATAAAAATTTGTTCTAGCTAGGGTCTGGCATGTTTGGCGTTAATACTGCGTTATCGCCTATGCCTCTGCAACAACCTTAAAATATAAGCACAGCTTTACCAAATAAAAGTACCTTACTAAAAATTCAACCTCAAAAAGCAAACAGCCTCTAAACCATTTTGTATTTAAAATAAAAAGCCGCAACATAAGTTGCGGCTAGTAGTGGTTTATGCAATGACGTTTTAAACCTTAAACTGCCCTATTAACTGTCCTAAGTTTTCACCGCGCCCTGCTAAATGCTGGCTAACCTCAGAGGTGGCCTTACTTGCTTGGGTTAGTTCATTAACAATTTCTTGAATGGCAAACACATTACGGTTTATCTCTTCTGTCACTGAGCTTTGCTCTGTTGCAGCGGTTGCAATTTGCGTACTCATGTCGTTAATCGTGGTAACCGACGTAGTCACAGCACCTAAACTTTGCGATATATCGCGCGATGACTCAACTGAGCGATTACAACTTGCTTGGCTCGCCTGCATGGCATTTACCGCGGCGCCCACTAAGTTATGTAATTCACTTAGCATTTCACTAATTTCATGGGTACTAAGTTGCGTACGACTCGCTAAGCTCCTTACTTCATCAGCCACCACGGCAAAACCCCTACCCTGCTCGCCGGCACGTGCTGCTTCTATGGCGGCGTTAAGTGCAAGCAAATTAGTTTGCTCGGCAATGCCACCTATTACACTAAGTACACTGTCTATTTTTTTAGATTGCTCACTTAAAGAGTTTACCTCATCAGCAGCTAGGTTAATTTCGCCCATAAGGTTGGAAACTTCACTTAGTGAAATATCTACGCACTCTTGCGCTTTTGCCACTTCTAGCGTTGCCGTATGAGTAGACTCAGCAACTTGCGTGGTATTTTTAGCCACTTCGTGAGAAGTAGCCGACATTTCGGTAATCGCTGTGGCAACTAAATCTGTTTCGTGGTTATGATTAAGCAGTTTATTTTCAAACAGTTTTGTTTGCGAATTAATATCGCTTGAGGCATTTTTTACATCATTAGTAACATCAGCCACATTACTTATAATGCTTTGCAGCTTGCTAACAAACACATTAAACGATTCGCCCAACTGCCCTATTTCATCGTGCGTATGTATAGCTAGGCGTTTTGTTAAGTCGCCTTCACCTTTAGCAATATCATCTAAGCTTTGGCCCATTATTTGGATAGGTTTAACCATAGCGTTAGACGCTAAAAGTGCGCCCACTACGCTAACCACAACCCAAAATAAGGCAATTAATAACAAGGTGGTTATTTTTTCGCGAGTATGTGATTGCATTGTTTGTTTATAATTTGCAAGCTCTGTTTGTATATCATCCATATAGGCACCCGTACCAATCATCCAATCGGTACCTGGTATCATTACGGCATAGCCTATTTTCTCTACTAACCCGTTGGTATTTGGCTTTTGAAAATGGTAATTAAATGCCCCGCCACCTTTACGTGCTTGCTCTAATAATCCAACAATTATTTTTTTACCATTTGGGTCTGTCATCCCTATTTTATTTTGCCCCTCAATAGCACTTCCTAATAAGGCATGGAACACGCTAACGCCACGTGTGTCGTAAATAAAAAAGTAACCGTCGTCACCAAAAGTAAGCTCCCTAAGGACATTTTTAACACTTTGTGTTGATCCGTTATCCAACTGATGGCGTACCAAGTTGCTTGCTATTTCCACTTCAGTGGCAAGTAGCGTGTGTTTGTCTTTAATGAGTTTAGATTTAATTGTTTCAAAATTTTGTTGCTGGTTTTGTGATTCTAAATAGTACGAGCTGGCCATTAAGCTAATTAATAACAAGCTCAACGGTAAAATAGCCAGTAGTAAAAGTTTATTTCTCAAGCTTAAGTTACTCATTAAATCTCCACAAATAGGGTATGCACGTTATCACTGTCTGCTTTGCAGTAATCAACGCAATAAAGTAAGCATTCAATATGTCACTATTTATATCAATTTATAAATAGTGCAGGGGGTTGCCAAGGGCTGGCAAGGTGGGCGCATTATAATTAGATTACAGCGCTTTAGATATACATTATCACTCGACATTAGTCGCAATTTTTTATCGAAAACACTGTGTAGTAAGGCATTTTCATTACCTTTTACTTAGTTAACACTCAAGCAATTCCACCACTATTCATCTCACATTAAGGTAGCCAGGCATTTTTATTTAACATATAATCATCACAATTCTAATAATAAATACTTATACAAAAAGCGGGACAATGTTCAACGTTAACTTAGGCTGTGGTTTTTAAAAATAATAATGAAGTACTTCTTATATCTAACGTTGTTGATTTGTTTAAACGTGTGCGCTCAACCTGCTAACAAGAGCATAGCCTTTTATTACTCATCCCCCATGCCGCTGGCTGAAATGACCTTTTATTCACGGGTTGTTGTGCAGCCGCAAAGCATCACTCCACACGAACTTAATTGGCTTAAAGAGCGCAACATTAGCGTATACGCTTATTTGAGTGTTGGAGAATCGTTTACTGAAAATGAATCCTCAGTAGCAAAAAATCCACACTGGAATAGCCATATTGCTGATTTAACCGCTGAGCACTGGCAACAACACCTGCAAAAACAAGCACGTGAATTACAACAACGAGGCTTTAACGGTTTATTTTTAGATACGCTCGACAGCTACCAATTATTAAAACCCGATTACGATAAAGCGGCTCAACAAGTGGGGCTTGTGAATATAATTAAAGGTTTGTCGAGTACATTTAACAAACACTTAATTTTAAACAGAGGGTTTGAGCTACTGCCACAGCTTAACGATTACGCCTCTGATTTAGTTGCCGAGGGGCTATTTAGCCACTTTAATCCAGTAGATAACAGCTACAAACTTACCACTGAGAACGATCAAGCTTGGCTAAATGAAAAGCTTCATAAAGCACAATCAGTGGGCTTTAACGTACAGGTAATTGATTACGCTAAACCACAGCAGCGCCTTGCGATGGCTAAACAAATTATTGCCCAAGGTTATGCTCCTTGGGTTACTGATGGGCACCTTCAAACTTGGGGGACATCAAATATACGGCCTGTGCCTAGGCGCATACTTATTCCATACAACAGTAATGTAAAGCCACTTATATACACCACAGTTCACTTAAAGCTTGCCACAATGATTGAGTATTTAGGCTACATACCTGATTACATAGACATGGCTAACACGCCTTTACCTAAAGTAGATACCAGTCTCCATGCAGGCATTATCTCTTGGACGACGAGCGATCAATTTTATAATGCACAGGTTATTGAGTGGCTCGAAAGTAACTTAGGCGTGGTACCGCAACTGGTACTTGGCGAGCTCCCTCCTTCTAATAAGTTACTTGAAAGCTTAGGAGTCGAGCCTTTTAATTTGCCTTCAAATGGGCCTTATAAACTCGCGGCTATGGCATCTTGGCTCAAAGGTGAGTCAACCACTGCGCCCGCTATTGTAAAGCCCTATTTATTAACGCTTGCAGAGAATGCGCAATCATTAATATCAATACACGCTGAAGATGGCACCACCCTAACCCAAGGAAGTAAAACTAAGTACGGCGCACTTATCGCGGCACCTTGGCTTATAGATACACTGCCTATGGAGGGCAGTAACTGGGTTGTAGACCCCAAAGCCGTGTTAACTAAGGCAATGGGGCTTGCGCCTATACTAGCCCCAGATACAACTACATTAAGCGGTCGGCGTATGCTAACCCTTCATATTGATGGCGACGGCTTTACGAGCATTGCACACTTTGCAGGTAAACCTTACGCAGCAGAAGTTGTGCGCGATGAAGTTATAAAAAAATACAAGCTACCACTTACCTCCTCAATTATCCAAGCCGATATTGAGCCTAACGGATTGCATGGCGCTGACAGCCCAAAGCTTGAAAAAATAGCCAAATAAATTTTTGCACTTCCTTATGTCGAAGTCGCATCACACACTTACAGCCATCCCTATTTTTGGACAGCCTTATCAGGTAGAAAAGAAATAAATAAAGACGACACCGACTACGGGTTTCATTTAGATGTACCCGGTTATGACGCCATCGATTTAAATAAAGAAATAACGGGCTCAATAAATTACATTAATGAGCGACTCGCACCAAAAAATAAAAAAACAGTGATGATGCTATGGTCGGGTGATGCAACCCCAGGCCCAAAAGCCCTCGAACTTGCGCGCGATGCCGGTGTAATTAACGTTAATGGAGGAAATACCGACGTAAATGCCGACAATCCAAGCTTGTCGCATATATCACCTATTGGCCGTCCTGAGCGAGATTTGCTGTATCAAATATACGCGCCCATTTTAAACGAAAATGTTTACACCAATTTATGGCACGGCCCTTACTATGGTTTTAAACGCTTAGTAGAAACATTTGAAATAACCGAAAAACCATACAGGTTAAAGCCTTACACAATTTACTTTCATTTTTACTCTGGCGAAGTGCCAGCAGGGCTTGATGCGCTGCATTACAATATTGATTACGTATTAGCCAAAGAAAATACCCCGGTGCATTTAAGTCAATATGCACGCATTGCCAAAGACTTTTATTTTTCTGCGCTTGCTAAAAATACGCGTGGCGAATGGCTATTTAGTTCTAAATATATAAAAACGCTGCGCTTGCCTGCTATTTTTGATGTGCCCAATATGACTAACAGCCAGGGTATTTTAGGGGTAACCGCGCAAGGAAACTATATTCACGTAGGCGATGAAATAGCCACAATTAACTTTGATCATACAACGCCAGATAACCAACCTTATTTGCTCTCTGCTAATGTCGCGTTTAGTAATTGGCAGGTAAACGGCCCTGTCAGCTTTAAAGCGTGGATTGAGGCTAAAATTGAGCTTAAAAATGCTCGCAATTGTCAATTCATTTCGCATATGGGAAAGCGCTTTAGCGGAAAAACCTTTGGCAATACAACGCAGTTTACATTACCTGCTGGCGAATTTTATGGCTATTTAAACTGCGCAACAAGGGCTCAATAATGAATAACAAAAAGCGCCCTCACTTAGTATCAGTTAAAACCATTTTAATTATATTAGCGGTTAGTTGTTTTTCACTTTACGCGCTGTTTCCGCACACCTTATTTTTTGAAGATGACTCGCTATCGCAAGATTATACCTTTGAAAAAACCTACTTAAATGCCGCATTAAGTAGCGACCCTAACAATGAAAAATTACGCGCCAAAAAAATAGCCATTCACCTGGGCTTAAATGAGTATTCGCAAGCGACTAACGAGCTTGAAAAACTCCCTAAGAGCGATACAAAAACTGAATTAGAAATAAAACTTTTATACGCATTGTGGGTTGATAGCGGCGCAAATAAAGATGACCGTTTTGAAGAACTAACACTTAAACTTGCGGCATTTAAACACTGGGATAACCAGTTATTAAATATAGCTAAAGCCACGGGGCTCAATGCAAACGTAGCGCAATATTATGAGCAACACGCACAGCCATTATTAGCCGCTGATTTTTGGTTAGGCGCAGGTGAGCCTGGCAAAGCGCTCGCTATTTATAAAACCCACATTAATGCCGATGTAGCCCAAAAAGCCATTGAAACCGCACTGGGTGCTAACAATCCAAAACAAGCTTACACATGGTGGAAAAAATACGGTGATACCGCTAATACCGAGCGTACATTATATTTTGCAAGCTTAGCGGGTGATAATAAAGAAGCCTTAAAAGCAGTAGAAACATTATTAAAAACTCAGCCTAATAACAGCGAATATTTAACCAAAGCCATGCATTTAAACTTAGCCAATGGCAATGCAAACGCAGCTGAACAATTAATCGCAAAGTTATTACTTAAAACACCCAATGATAAAGCGCTGAGGCTTTTAAATTGGAAAATTATGCGCTGGCAAAATAAGCCTAAACAGGCGCTTAAAGAATTTAAATGGTTAATGGCCCATAAAGCCGTTGATGTAGCTATGCTGACCGACAGCATTAATGATGCGAATGCCTTGTACTTATATCAAGATGCCAACGACATTTACGAATATAAAGCGCAAAACCGACAGCTTAAAGGCAACGGATTTGCAAATTGGATGCAAACCAACGAATTTATTGGTAACGCAAAACAAGAGCTTAATCATATTGAGCGCTATGAGCAAATAAACGGAAAAACACCTCTTTCACAATATTGGAAAGCCAAGGTGTTACACGATACCGGTAATTTAGCTGGCCTGAGAGCTTTGTGGCCTCACTACGCAGGGCCAAAAAACGAAGAAGACTTACTCTGGCTTGCAAGAGCGCATTGGTTAAACGATGACTTTACAACCGCTTTGGCCATTTTAAAGCAAAAAACACATAGTAACGATGATGAGTTTTGGGGGGCTCGAGTTGATATGGCTTTGCGTGTAAATGATAAAAAAGAAGAGCTGTATGCTTTAGAGCAATTAAAAAACATTAGCCCACTGAGTGTAGGTGATATGCTGCATTATCAGCAGCTAAAATTTGCCGACAACCCACAAGGGTTATTAAATTACCTATGGCAACAAACAGCACTCACTGATAGACAGTTAATCCAAATCACCTTATTAAGCACGCAAATTGGCGATGAAGAACACGTTACTCGTGCTCATCAGGCTCTTGAAAAACAACGTTATAATAAAGCGCTTTACCCTGCATGGTTAATATTATCAAACTGGTACCAAAATCAAAGTGACTTAAATTACGCATACACAACACTTAACCGCGCAGCAAAACTAAGTGAATACAATCCCGATGTGGTACTAGCGCAAGGCTGGCTTGCATTGCAAATGCACGACACCATTATGATTAAGCGTATTTTAGCTAACTACTCAAGCAATGAACCCAGCCGAGAGTGGGCACAATTACTGGCGAGTTTATCTATTCATCAAAAAGCTTTTAATAGTGCTTATTTTTATCTGCGCCAATTAGCCATTAGTAACCCTCGAGATTTAACCACTTTAGTAAATTTAGCCGATGTTATGAACCAGTTAGGCTACTACGCTAATGCCAGCGAACTGAAACATTACTTATTAAACCATTTACCAAAAGACAAATACGCATACCGAGGTTTAATGATCCAATGGGCCGGCGCAATGGCCTTGCCCCACTTACGCCAATTTAGCAGCTTAGATGACATAGCACCTGAGGCTATAAACAACGCAACCGCCAACTGGTGGTTAGCCAGACGCGCAGCACAAAAACTTGAGCCATGGCAAAAGCTACAATTGGCTATGAGCAACGGCGAGTTTAATAAAGTAAAAGCACTGGTAAATACGCAAACGTTAGGCAAAATAGATGAGCTAAGTGCTTTGCTCTATTTAAGGCAGCCTTATGCAACTATGCAGCGTTGGTATGAGGAGTTAACACAAGCCGAAACGTCTTTATTACGTAATGCCCGCACCAGCTACTTTAGAGCATTAGAGATTAACCTATCCCCTGAGGCCGGTTTAAATACCAGCCAGTACGATATAAATGTTTATTTTCCGTATGCTAAAGGGCAATGGAAACTTAGCATTAGCAATCAACAAAACCTAAATAACAACGGGTTACTGTTTGCCGTAGAAGATAAAATGACGTGGGGTCGTTGGTACTTTGATGCAAAAGTAGACTCTCATCAGGGCAATTTAATGAGCCGCCAAGGCTTGAGCCTAGATGCGCGTTACCAATGGGACTCCCGCACGCAGGTAGGTGTAAAACTTGAGCACAACGTTGAAAACCGCCAATCAGAAACCTTACTTAGCTTTGCTAAATTAAATAAAACCACGGCTTATATAAATTACGCTATTGATGGGCGTCAAAACGTGCAGTTCTCGGCAGCCGCCATGGCATTTAAGCGCCGCAGTGATAGCTCAACGCTTGTCAGCGGGCAAGAATATAACGCCCGCTATCAATACACTATTTTAAAAGACCGCCCTATTTGGAGTACTTATTTTAGTGCTCAATGGCAAGACTTTGAACGCACTTTAGCCCCTTTAGGCATAGATCAAAGAGCGCGACCGCTGCTTATTGATATACAACCTTTTAGGCGCTTTGCTCTGGGCACTTCGCTTTCGTCAAACTCAAACTTAGCCCCCCCTTATTTAGGCGAAAGCCTCTCGTGGTTATTCGACATCAGTACGGGTTATCAAACGTTAAACGACACTCTCGACATTTCAGTAACAAGTGGTGCGGGCTGGTCAGTGCTAGGGGATGATTTATTTAAATTACAGCTGGGTTATCAAAGTAGTAATAAAGTGGGTAACTCAGATACACAATTACAATTAGGCTATTACGTACATTTTTAATGTTAGGAGAGAATATGTTTCGTTTAATCATACCGTGTTTGGTATTAGTGCTCAGTGCATGTACCACCAGCCGTGTGGCTGATGATGTAGAGCTAGGTCCATCAACTACCGTGGCTTTAATGCCTTTGGTAAATCATGCGCAAACCCCCTTAGCCGGTGAACGTGCAGAAGATATACTGGCGAGTATTTGGCAACAAAATAAGCTTCCTACGTTATTACGTGCACCGCGCAGTAACTCTAAAGACCTTCCGCCACTTGACGATCAATACCGTCTTGATAACGCCATGCAGTGGTTAAGCACACAGCAAACAGACTATGTGTTATCAGGTAGCATAGAAGAATGGCGTTATAAAGCGGGCCTAGATGGCGAGCCGGTAGTCGCACTTACACTTAGCTTAACGGCTAATGGTCAAACAACCCCACTTTGGACGGGCACTATCGCAAAAAGTGGTTGGGGTCGCGACAGTATTGCCGCGACAGCACAAGATGTCATCGCCGATTTAATTTCGTACATTGAGGTTAGTGAGTGAAAACACATTTTTTTCGACCAAGAGAGGTCCCTGAGCTACAAATTTGGGCTGAGGTAATTGTATTTACCGCGCTTGCAATTGTGCTGCCGGTTATATTTAACGCCGAAGACCCCTTTTGGACGGAAAATGGGTTTTCGTGGCCGGTACTTGGGCCGCTGTTAGTGGCTTTGCGCTATGGTTTTTCAAAAGGCTTTATAAGCATATTATGTTTATTAGCCGGGCAATTGCTGTTAAGCAAAAGCGAAGTATTAGCGCAACCTAACGAATTTAATATTAACGCCATGATTGGTTATTTAATTGTAATTATGATTGCTGGCGAATTCAGAGATGTATGGGAGCGCACTAATCAGCAGCAAAGTATTGAGCTTGAATATGTAACTAACCGATTAGAAACCTTTACCCGCCAATACCATTTAATAAACTCATCCCACGACCGGATTGAGCAAATGTTAGCAGGTCATACTCTTAGCCTGCGCGAATCGCTCCAAGCGGTACGGGCCGTTATAGGGCAACTAACACAAAGACGCTTAGACAGTGCGGCAAATAGCATTTTAAACTTATTTGTTGAATATGGCTCACTTGAAAAAGCAGCGCTTTATAAAGTAGAAAACAACACCATAATAGAGCAACCATTAGCAAGCATAGGTGCTATGGGCGAGCTAAATATGGAAGACCCCCTTATTAAAGCCATGTTTGAAGAGCGCGAACTGGTTTCTGTTAAAGAGGTTAAAAATAAATTTAGCCAATACCATATTGCTATCCCATTAGTTGATATTAATAACACTATTTACGGGGTGATTTTAGTACAAAGCATTCAATTTTTTGCCCTTAAAAACACCACACTTACTTTGCTAGCCGTTATGGCCGGTAACATTGGCGATTTGCTGCGTCATGAAATTACCAACCCGGTAATGACCCCACAAGAAACCCCTTATTTTGTAAGGCAACTACGCAGGGCGAATAAAGAAGCTAAACGCTATAATATTCCCTCGCAGCTGCTTAAACTCAAAGCAATGCAAACAAGTGAAGAGTCGCGCCAATTATTAGAGTATTTAAGTGAAGCTCGCAGAGGTTTAGATATTTATCTTTACGATAGTCAAAACCACACACTTTTACTGCTTATGCCAATGGCAAGTGAACTGGACAAAAGTGGCTTTATATCGCGAATTAATACTTGGTGTATCGAGCACTTTGGTAAAACCGTTGAGCAACTGCAAATTAAAATAGAAGAACAAATGGCATTGCCT
This sequence comes from Pseudoalteromonas sp. UBA2102, assembly GCF_002331165.1. Lineage (NCBI taxonomy): Bacteria > Pseudomonadati > Pseudomonadota > Gammaproteobacteria > Alteromonadales > Pseudoalteromonadaceae > Pseudoalteromonas > Pseudoalteromonas sp. UBA2102. Next base: position 60,537 of record NZ_DCYU01000060.1, on the reverse strand, counting down.
ATAAGCAGCGAACACATCGCTAAGTTAGTTGCATCCCATGATTAAAATTATCGTTGCCGCTTTTATTGGCTGTTTATGTGAATACTTTGCTTTTGCGCATATTTTAGATGCGCCTAACTGGCTGTTGATTGTTTTATTACATGGCATTGCTAGCCTGTGCTTTACCTTTGTAAGCCATGCTTTTATTCCTAACAAATACAAAACCACCTTAAAAAGTGGCTCAGCGCTGTTATTTTTACTGCTATTTACCTTGCCTGTATTTGGTATTTTAGGGGTGGTATTTGCCATTACTTTTGCCCTTAGTAAACCGCTTAAAAACAACGACATTGATATTGTAGAGCACAAAGTTCCTGCCCTGCCCTTTGAAGCAAGAAGTGTTTCAGCAACGCCTATTTACTCTATGGGTGGACTAAAAGCTATTTTAAAACACGCCAGTGAGCCAAATAAACGCCTAAGTGCAGTAATGGCTGCACGGCACATGAGCGATGCCCAAGCTATTCCTATACTCAAACTGGCATTAAGAGACTTAGAAGATGATATTCGCTTACTTGCCTATTCAACTCTTGATAGCAAAGAAACTAAACTGAACGAAAAAATAAGCCAATGCCAGCACGCTATAGCCAATACCACGCAACAACCTAAATTAAGCAATCTGCAACGCCAACAAGCCGAGCTTTATTGGGAGCTTAGTTACTTAGGCTTAGCACAAGGCGCACTAAAAAAGTACGTACTAGAAAAAGCAGAAGCACTAACCTTAACAAGTATAAAGTTTAACCCTCAGCCAGCAAGCTATGTGTTTTTAGGGCGAATTCAACTTGCGCTCGGTAAATTAGATGAGGCGCAGCAAAGCTTAAATTTAGCCACGCAATTAGGCATGGCTAGGCGCCACGTACTACCTTATAAAGCCGAAGTCGCCTTTGGATTACACAATTACACAGACTGTCAGCGCTATCTTGAAGAGCTAGCACTACAGCCTAAAGGCTCTGAGTTACGCCATTTACAGGAGTATTGGCATGAGTGAAAAAAAAGCCGACATTTTACTCTTACTTGAAGGCACTTACCCTTATGTACGGGGCGGCGTATCAAGTTGGGTACACCAAATTATAGAAGGCCTGCCTCACTATAACTTTGAATTAGTGTTTGTTGGTGGCGCACCCGAACACTACGGCGACATTCAGTACACGCTACCGAGTAATGTAACTAAGCTGCATGTGCATTATTTAGTTACGCAACACAGTACAAAAATAAAAGCGAAACATGGCGTTAAATATAAAAAAGAACTGTTTGATTTTTGGCAGCAATTGCAAGGGTATTTCCGTGACTGTAAAGACCCAATACCGACGGAGCTTTTAAAGTTTGCCTTTGAAAATCTAGCTAAAAAAGACGGCATCAACGAAGCCGATTTTTTATACAGCGAGTCGTCGTGGCAGGTGCTGGCAAACTATTATTTAACCTATTGCGATGAATCGTCATTTATCGACTTTTTTTGGTCGTACAGAAATTTGTATAAACCACTGTTTAAAATAGCCGAAATAGCCGGTTCACTCCCCGATGTTAAACTTATTCATTCTATTTCGACAGGCTATGCTGGCATATTGGGTGCAGGTGCAAGCGTTATACACAACACGCCATTTTTGCTTACCGAGCACGGTATTTACACTAAAGAGCGTAAAATAGATTTAATACAGGCCAGCTGGATAAAAGAGTCTGAACAAAGCCTAGGTAAAAACCTAAATACTGAAATGGGCTTTATTCGCCGAATGTGGATCAGCTTTTTTGAGCAAATTGGCCGCACTACTTATCATCAAGCCGACAAAATCATCTCGCTTTATGAGGGGAATAGACAAAGGCAAATTAAAGATGGAGCCAGCGAAAGTAAAGCCTCGGTAGTGCCTAATGGTATAAAAACAAAACGCTTTGCTGATGCGCTTAACGCGAGACCTAAATCGGTCCCTATGGTGGTTGGGTTAATTGGCCGTGTAGTGCCAATTAAAGATATTAAAACCTTTATTCGTGCCATTAAAGAGGTCCAAGCCGAACTGCCAGACATAGAAGGCTGGATCATAGGCCCTTTTGAGGAAGACCCACAGTATTATAAAGAGTGCCAGCTACTTGTAAGCAGCCTAGATTTAGACAAAAACATTACGTTTACCGGCATGAAAAACATCGTCGAAATACTCCCAAAGCTAGGTATTGTTGCGTTGACTTCAATTTCTGAAGCTCAACCATTAGTGCTGCTTGAAGCAATGGCAGCAGGCGTACCTGTACTTGCAAGTGACGTGGGCTCGTGCCGAGAAATAATAGAAGGGGCAAGCGAGGAAGATAGGGCCCTTGGTAAAGCTGGCGAAGTAGTTTCTATTGCCTCACCCAGCGAAACCGCACAGCAAATAATAACCCTATTGGAAAATGAGCAAACATGGTATCAGTACCAACAAAACGGCCTCAACCGTGTTAAAACATACTACGACGAGAGCCATATGTTTGCCCGCTACGATAAACTTTACAAGGATACAATCGCATGGCCGGAATAGGTTTTGAGATACGTAAAATTCTCAAAAAAAACACCCTACTCTCTGTTTTTGAAGCATACGGTTATGCGGGATTAATAGGCTCAGGCCCTTGGCTGCTTTCTATCATTGCGCTCATGCTAATTGGTATTTTAAGCCTAGGTGTCGTGCTGCCAAAAGTATTAATTATTCAGTTTTTAACGCTTATTACGTATATGATGGCAGCGTCCCTTATATTAACCGGCGGCCTGCAGCTATTATTAACGCGTTTTGTTGCCGATCTGTTTTTTCAAAAAAAGGACGAGCAGGTACTGCCTAATTTACTTGGCGCGCAGCTTGTTACCACCCTTGCCGCATTACTGATTGGCTTAGCTGTATGGCCAATACTACCGCTACCTGTTGTGACTAAAATAATAATATTAGGGGCGTTTGTAAGCTTATGTAACCAATGGCTTGGCGCTATATTTTTGTCGGGAATGAAGGAGTACCGGCTTATTTTAATAACCATGTTAAGCGGTTACAGCTTTATGGTGTTACTGGCATTTTTACTGCGCGACTGGCAAATAGACGGGTTGTTTTTTGCTTTTTTTGCCGGTGAAGCGCTGCTCTTTTTTAGCTTTTTGTTTATGATTATTCGTCGCTACCCTGGCGGTAAACTCATTAGTTTTGATTTTTTAAACAACAAAAAAGTGTATTACAACCTATTTTTTTGTGGGCTTTTTTACAACATAGGCGTGTGGGCCGATAAAATTATTTTTTGGTACTCCCCCGCTACCTCTATTCAAATTATAGGCACATTAAGAGCAAGCCCTATTTACGACTTGCCTATATTTTTAGCCTATTTAACCATTATTCCAGGAATGGCGGTATTTTTAGTCAGAATGGAAACCGACTTTGTAGAACAATACGACCGTTTTTATACCGCCATTAGAGGTGGCTCATCGCTTGAAGAAATTTTTTACCTAAAAGATAAAATGGTGCAAACAGCGCAAGGCGGCCTTTACGATATATTTAAAATCCAAGGTATAACCGTTGCGTGCTTATTACTGTGGGGCGAGCAAATACTGACCTTTATAGGCATAGACCCTAACTATAAAACATTACTGTTTATTGATGTGGTGGGGGTAGGTGTACAGGTTATATTTTTGTCTATTTTAAATATTTTATTTTACTTAGATAAGCGTGCCACCGTATTATTTTTATCTGGGCTGTTTTTGTTTATCAATATCGTATTTACGATTGCCTCAATTGCATTAGGGCCACAGTTTTATGGTTACGGTTTTGCGCTCTCGACCATAATTACATCTGTAATTGGTCTTTATTGGCTATCAAAACAATTTGAAGAGCTTGAGTACGAAACTTTTATGCTGCAGTAATATATTATAAAAGCGGTATAAAAGTCGTCTTCTTTTACGTGACTGAAAACGTACTGAGTTTCTCTATATTTAATGGAATATATTATGGAAATTAATTATTTAAATTATTCACTTCAAGAGTTGCGTGAAGCTTGGATAGCAGTTGATGATTACACGTATCCGGAGCGTGCAATTGAAGTTTATAAACTTTTAAAAAATTTGGAGATAAAAGCTTCAGAAGAAAATTATTGTGATACATCATCTGCTTGGGTTGTCTCTATGCTACGCAACTTCAACAAGCCTAAAATATTTGACCCAGCCTTTAGCGATGTATTACTTGAAGAAAGTAGTGCTATGATGAAAGAGAAGCGAGTTATTAAACTTATAGCAGAGCGAGAAAATATTGATCACATGTAAGTGATCAATATTTTAAGTTAAGAGCAACACTAGCCAAATTTAACGTGGAAAAGAGTTTGGCTTTTTACTCGCATCATTTTTTACCAACACAAAAAAGCTATGTGGTTATTTACTCACCCAGCGCGCTTTAAAACCACGCGTATCAACATGTATAAATGCACCGCGATGCGATTTTGGCCCGTAAACACCTAAACCGCCAAGTAAGCCTTTAAATGACTCTCGCTTAGCGAGCGACTCCACTATACCAGCCATAGCTTGTGCATCGCCAATAGAGTGCTTGCCGTCGTTGTTTATATCATCCATACGGTAGTCGCCATCGTTATCTATAAATATATCGGCAGCATCACCAAACACATGGCGGCTAAGCTTTACGTTACCAATGGCTTTGTTGTAATAAGGGGTGCGGTAACCGCTCATTACCACCATATTTTTAACCGGTATGTTTTCTAAAATCAGCTCTTTGCGTATTTTTTCAAGTTTAAGTAACAACTTGTTTTGTAAAAATAAGTATTTAGGGTGCTTACTTCGTTGCTTACTCACAAATTCTTTAAGAGAAAAATGCGGTGATATTTTTATATTTTCGTTCTCTGGGGTCACCTTTACAAAACCATCGGGCACTATGTAATGCTTACTATCCTTAATTTGTGAAGGCGTTGGGTAATGGCCAATGTGGTAATATTTAAGCTTTCCACCTTGTACTTCATCTGCAGGTACTTTAACAAACACATTAATTGTCATACGTTGCTTTTTGTCGGGGGATTCAATAATTACCCGTGTTAAGCCAGGCTTTTTAGGCGCCTGCCACTGCCAGCGGTTTGTATCCGTTAAGGTGGCGTTGCTATGGTTATTAATAAATGAATAGGGTCGTTTTGATTGTGCGTAAAGCACTTCAAATTCAACTGCCTCATTAGGCATCACAAATACAGAAAACACCGAATACGGCATTACTATGTCGTTAATTTTTAGGCTAAACTCTGCATCTTCAAAATTTGCTTTATTTTGAATATCAACGCTTGGGTGTGCTTTTTTCACGGGCTCGGCGGCATAACTACCTACGCTTACGCAAAGCGCTAATATGCAGCCTAAAATACTCGGTATAAACGGCATAAATCCTCTCATAGTCTATTTTATCAATGCAGCAATGACTGACTGATCTTCGTTTTTAAGTAATGCTTTTGCGTCGTGTTGATAAATATCGTCTCTAAAATTAACGAGCATGTCTTCATCAACCCACGCCGTCCAATACACTAAATGAATAGGTAAGGGCTCATTTAAATAAAAAGTTTGAGTGGTATCAGTATCTCTGGCTTTATCCACTTGCTTAAGAGTGCGCTCTTCACCTTGGTGCTTAATTATTTCACGCGCCAATGAAAATGGCTCTTCAACCCTTATACAACCATGTGATAACGCACGCTGCGCTTGGTTAAAACGCTGCTTTGCTGGCGTATCGTGAACATAAATGGCTTCAGGATTTGGAAACAGATATTTCACTTCGCCAAGTGGGTTTTCATCCCCTGCACGCTTAACTAAAAAGTGATCAAACTGATAGGGCTTAATAGCCTGCCAATCAATATTACTGGGGTTAACTGTTTTAGAATCTAGGTAGCTGTTTTTTCTAACTTCGATATTATTTTTAGCAAGGTACTGAGGATCTTTTGCCACCTTTGGTGCTATTTCTTTGGTTGCAATAGAGGTTGGTATGCGCCACTCAGGGTTTACTACAAATTTTTCGATTTCGTCACTAAAGGCAGGTGTTTCCCAACTCGGCTTACCCACAATAACGTTATTTTGTAGTTTTACTTCGCCTGCTTTTACATAACGCAATGTGTACTCAGGTATGTTTACATACACATACTGCGAATCACTTGAGCCTGCGAAGTTAGTTATGCGGTAAAAGTTAAGCTTTAATTTAGCCAATTTTTTCTTAGCGGGTACATTAAGCTTAGCTAAGGTGCGCTTTCCTACTCGCCCATCAACCTTTAAACCGTGGCGACGCTGAAACTGTTGCACAGCCTGCTCAATGGTTTTATCAAATGTGCACATTGCGGTGTCACATACATTGCTGGTTAAGTCACGCTCTTGATACAAACGCAGCGCCAACTGACTCACCGCTTTACTAGTGCTGCCAAGTTCAAGCAACTCATTAGTGTATAAAGGGGTAAACCCGCCACTGTTAACTATTTCTGTGTACCAGTTAATTGCTTTTTCGGTGCGCGCGATTAACTGTGCTGCATTTTGATCAAAATAATAATCGCCATTTTGCAATTGTTGTTGCGAGTTGTAAGTGGTTAATGAAGAGTTGGCAAGTGCCACACTTTCAAGATCTGCACTGCCTAGCGCTTGCCCTGTTAGCATGGCGCTAACGCAGCCTGCAAGCGTAGCGTGTAACGTAATGTGCTTTACCTTTGTAGACAATGCCTTTGAAAATAACCCCTTCACTTTGTACCTCCTCGCTAAATATCATTGATAAATGCTTTTGTACTTACTGCTTAACAGTAATTTGAAGGTGCAATGCAGGTGCCAAAATAAAATAAAAACACAACACACTGAAATTTAATAACTTTTTAAACTTTTACATGGTAATTAAAAAACACTTCAACTACGCAATTATGTAATTTGGTTGCTGTAGTGTGTAAAGTTGCTATAGCAATTAGTCTTTTAAAAAGGCCAAAAAGCCACGCTCATAACGACTCAAGTATTTTGTTTTTCGCGGTAAAGAAAGCGACTCTCGCCACGCTGTTTGGGTTTGCACATCCTCTTTACACAAGGCAATTAAATCCGGGTGAACATACGATTTACGGGCAATAGCGGGCGTATTACCTAGCTGCTCAGACACGCTCTCGAGCATACTTTTTAAACTAAGTGCGCCTTTTGCTTTTACAAGTTGCTTAAAGGCAATAACACTCGCTCGCCAGGTTCTAAAGTGCTTAGCGCTAAAGTCCTCACCCATAATTTGTTGAATATACTGGTTAATTTCACTAGAGGTTACGTTTGTGCGCTCTCCATCGCTTATATATTGAAACAAATGCTGACCGGGTAAATCTTGTAGGTCTTTAATTATATGGCTAAGCACTCTGTCGGTTATGTTTACCTCGCGCTCTTTGCCCGATTTAGCCCGATACCGTAGCTGTATATTTTTACCCGTAAGCTTAGCATGGCGATTGCGCAGGGTTGTGGCGCCAAAACTTTTGTTTTGCTTTACATTTCGCTCGTTACCTACCCGCAATGCACCTAAGTCCATAAGCCTAACTACCGCAGCTAATGTGCGCTCTACGCTGAGCTCATCCCCTTGTAAATCGTTTTCTAAACGGGCACGCAGTAATGGCAGCTTATTGCCAAACACCCCACAGGCTTGGTATTTTTTCGCCTCTTGTTGAGCTCTAAAATCTTCATGGTAGCGGTATTGCTTACGGCCTTTACTATCTATCCCGGTTGCTAAAATATGGCCATTTTCTTCAGGGCAAAACCAAGCATTTTTGTAGGCGGGCGGAAACGCTAACGCATTTAAACGATCAATCACTTTTTGATCGGTAATTTGCTTTCCTATTGGGTCAAAGTACAGCCACGTTTTGTTTTTACGCTTACGGGTTATACCGGGTAAATTATCATCTACGTAGATTAGTTTCATTTATGCTCCTAGCAACTTAAACCACCATCAATAAATGTATCACTGTAAAATAACCTTAAACTGAACAACGTTATTGATATATAATCAAAAATTGAACAATAATATAAAAATCCGTTTAGTTAATTACCTGCTTAAGTATATAAACTGCACCTATTGGTATCGTTTAGCTATGCTCGTTTTGGCCAAAATATACACGGATAATAATACCAACTCGCTTAATTAATTAGTCTATTTGAGCCCGGAAAAACATAGCTAACACTAGGTTTGGTCCCGCAAATGATTAACTATTATTGCAAAACTGGTAACCCCCCTTAAATAATGTGCTGTTTACAAGGAGCATACAATGGCATTTGATTATGGTTCTATTGATCTTGGGTTAAAAAACCCCTTTAAGTTGGAAGGTAAAGTAACCGCGCTAAGAGGTATTATCGAGTCGGTAGCAGGCGTAAGTTTACTTGTTATAGCTGCAAGCTCGGTGAAAGAAAGTACCACCGCAGGCTGGATTTTAATGCTATTTGGCATGTTTATTTTAGCGCTGGGTATTCGCTCTTTATCGTCAGGTATTTATGCCACCTTAAAGTACTTTGTAGGCAGAAACCACCCTACGTCGCTTGCGTATAATTTTAGTAAGTCTGAGAGCTCTACCGCGCAAGAAGAAAAAAAAGAAGTAGCCTATAACGCCCAATCACTCGAAGAAATGCTGGTTGGTCGTAAAAACAGTACCTTTAAAGAGCCTAACGGATTTTTATCTCGTTTGTTACACAGCTTAATTCCCAAACTGTTATTTTTACCTTACCCAATTCGAAATGTAGCGCAGCGATTATTTGGCTCATGGGTGAGCACGCTTGTTGCTTTAGTTGCTTATGGGCTTGTAGCGTTTGTTTCGCTGTCGGGCTTTACTGGGGAAGCTGGCGAATTGGCCTTTCCGGTTTACAGTGCTATTTTAATGTTTTATGTGCTTTTTTCTTGGCGCTCAAGTAGCAAACCTATCTCTCGCAATGCTGAAAGAAACATTGAAGCGCTGGGAGGCGGTACATTAGCTAAAATTATTTCGTTGTCGTTTATTTTGCCGATTGTTATTGGCCTTTCTATGTCGTGGCTAATGCAAGAGCAACATATCAGCAAACAAGAAATAGACGCGTGGATGGCACAACTGCCAAACTTGCATGCTGGCATCTACCTCATTGCCATTATTATATTAGCAACATTAAGCTGCGCATTAGTATTTACAATGATCAAAGCACGCTTAAACGCAGTGACCCCTACCGCCGAAGTGTCAGAATTACGTGAAAACTGGCAAGAGTCTGTTCACCCTGATGAAGTATTTATAAACCTTGATAATCTTGTCATGGCAAATAGACGCTACAAAGAAGTGCCTAATAGAGTTTACCGCGAGCTAGACCCAAAATTGCAAGAGCAAATAGAGGGTAAAGGCGGTTTTAAAGGCGAAATGATTCAAGAGGTTCAGCCTAAACTACATGCTATGGAGCTAGGTAAAAACTTTACCCTAGCCAGGTTAGTCGCGCTAATAAGTGCTAATTTACTTTATATTGTGGCGTTAGCATTAACAGTGTTGTTAGCCTATTCATTAATAGATATTTATTACTACATAGATAGCGCTAATATTAATAATTTACAGCAAGCGTTTAATAATCAAAACGTTATACAGTTTAGTAGCTTACTAATGAGCAGTGTTCATATTTTAATAATAGCAGTGATTATTAAAGCCTTTGCTCGTTTATTGGCTAACTGTGCTCATTTATTTTTTGCCGAAATGCAGTTTGAATCATTACTTGTGTACTTTAAGTGCGAAGGTACATTTACCGAATCTAAAATTTCAACGGGGACAGGTATTCACGACAGCACCCGCTCAGAAAACACCTTAGTGCGCAGCAGTATCACGCCATGGGTCATTGTCTCTCGTGTTATTACGAGCACGTTTGCTGCCACCGGTATGAAAAACCTTGAGCATCCTCGCCATATAATGGAAATGCACAAAGATGAAGGTCAATTACAAGCCATTAAAAATGATGTAATTGCCTTTCTAAAAGACCGCGAATCGATTGCTTCAATTACCAGTGAGCGCGATTTAGGCAATGCATCGCAAATACATCAATTAAACCAACAAACCCGTGCAATACCTACTCAGCAAGCAATAACAAAAGAGGATGAAGAGGCCGCTGGTTACCTAAGGCAAGAAGAGAACTTAACACCAGAGCCTAAAGCTTAATAATCGCTTTGCTATATTTGTAAAAGCTAAACTGCGCCACGGTTTGTCATCTAGGCAACTAGGTTACAAACCGTGTGCGCACTAAATACTTACCGCTAAACCTTTTTTAAATACCAGCTTGTTAAAATTTATGGTGTTTATCTGCCTTATTATTAACGTATTTTTAATTGTCCTTCACTTTATTGAATCATTTATACCTATTTGACCGATTAATTCTAAATTTACGCATAAACCCCTTGCTTTATGCGTTAAAAACCAAATAATGAAGCAATTATAAACTGGGTAAGAATGAGGAAAATGAGCTATATACTAACCACCCAATGTGCCGACGATGTAGGCCTAATTGCCAAAATTACAGGGCTTTGCCACGCGCACAATTTAAATATTACACGTAATAACGAATTTGTAGATAAAGACGCCAAGCGCTTTTTTATGCGCACTGAACTAACCGGCGAGCCACAAAGTGACTTTTTATCGCAATTACGCGCTTTATTACCTGAGGGTGCACAACTTGCTCTACATGATGATACAAAAACTAAAGTGGTACTGCTTGCAACAAAAGAAGCACATTGCTTAGGGTCTGTATTACTTAAACAGTTTGAGCAAGCGTTAAATATTGAAGTATTAGCTGTGATTGCCAACTACCCAGATTTAGAGCCATTAGCAAAAGGCTTTGATGTGCCTTTTCATGTTGTTTCGCACGTAGGCCTAAGTCGCGCCGAGCATGATGAAAAAGTAGGTGATTTAATTGCCTCTTATAACCCTGATATTATTGGCTTGGCAAAATATATGCGCATACTAAGCCCTGAATTTGTGGGTCGCTTTGAGAACAAAATTATTAATATTCACCACTCGTTTTTACCGGCCTTTATTGGCGCTAAACCGTATCATCAAGCATTTGAGCGCGGCGTAAAAATTATTGGTGCTACGGCTCACTTTGTAAATAATGAGCTAGATGAAGGCCCTATTATTTTACAAGACGTTACCAGCGTAACACACGCTAATACCGCTGAAATGATGGCTAAAATGGGTAAAGACGTAGAAAAAACCGTGTTTAGTAAAGCCTTACAACTAGCTTCTGAACACAAACTATTTATTAACGGTAATAAAACCGTGGTATTTAGCTAATACCATTGCGCATAATTAAGTGATCTATTTTGAGGGTGGATAAACGTGTTGATAGCAAGGCAAAAAATTCGCTATTTAGTTGCTCTAAATGAGAATTTTTTAACGCAGATAGCGACACGTTTAGCCCCTGAAAATGATTAAGTATTATTGCGGATTGGTATAAGACCCCTTTTTACATACTATAAAGCCAGCAATAGGGTTCACCCCTTTTGCTGGCTTTTTTATGCCTAACAGCTTAATTAGAGTCAGATATTAGCTGTAGCTGTGTTTTATCCGACACCGTAATTAATTGTAAATTGGCATCCACCATTAAGGTGTGTAATAAATAGGTGACTCAGGCCCTACTGGCAAGCCTAAAGCAAACACCCATACGTAAAATAAAATGACCCAACCGATAAAAAACACAATACTGTATGGCAGCATGGTGGCCACTAACGTTCCTATACCCATGTCTTTTTTATATTTAACTGCCACCGCTAAAATTAAGCCAAAATAGCTCATCATTGGGGTGATTAAGTTAGTCACAGAGTCACCAATACGATACGCCGCTTGAATGGTTTCTGGCGCGTAACCAATAAGCATAAGCATAGGCACAAAAATAGGGGCCGTAATCGCCCACTGCGCCGATGACGATCCTAAACTCAAGTTAACCATTGCACACATTAATATAAACAATACAAACACTTCTGGGCCGGTAAGGTTTAACGCTTGTAATAGTGCTGCACCATTAATTGCCAAAATAGTGCCTAAATTAGTCCATTTAAAAAAGGCCACAAACTGGGCTGCAAAAAATACTAATACTATATATAAACCCATTGAGCTCATGCTTTTGCTCATTGCGTTAATAATATCTTTATCGTTTTTCATGCTGCCAACAACACGCCCATAAACAAAGCCTGGCACACTAAAAGTTACAAATATAATTGCGACTATTCCTTTTAAAAAAGGCGAGCCTGCCACTTGGCCTGTTTCTGGGTGGCGTAAAATACCATCGGCAGGAATAATCGTCCAAGCAAATAACGACAGCACCACTAATAGAGCAACACCCGCCCATTTTAGACCGGTTTTTTCTAACGCGGTAAGTGTATCAATATTGTTTTGTGACAAGTCGATACTGGCTTCATCGGGGTTATATTTACCTAAACGCGGCTCTACTATTTTTTCGGTTACGAGTGTACCCAGTGCGGCAATAAGTAATACTGATATCATCATGAAATACCAGTTAGCCTCGGCGCCAACCTCGTACGTTGGGTCAATCATTTGTGCTGCAGGCGTAGTTATACCTGCTAATAATGGGTCTATTGTGCCAAGTAGTAAATTAGCGCTATAGCCGCCAGAAACACCGGCAAAGGCAGCCGCTAAGCCGGCTAAAGGGTGGCGCCCCAAACTATGAAATATCATGGCTGCAAGCGGAATTAAAACCACATAGCCAAGCTCAGAAGCTGTGTTAGACATTATGGCCGCAAACACCACCATAAAGGTAACTAAACGCTTTGACGCGCCCATAACCATGCCTCGCATAGCAGCAGAGAGTAGCCCTGAATGCTCTGCAACACTTACCCCAAGTAGTGCCACTAAAACAGTGCCTAAAGGCGCAAAACCGGTAAAGTTAGTAACCAAGCCAGCCATAATACGCTGTAGTCCCTCAGCACTGAGTAAACTAACAACTTCAATTACTCCATCAGGCGCACGCCCTGCAGCCCCAATCGGTCTTGGGTCAATTGCGCTTAGCCCAAACCAATCGGCAATACCACTTATTAACACAATTGAAACCGCAAATATCGCAAATAAAGTAATGGGATGAGGAAGCATATTTCCTAAAAACTCAACGGTTGCTAAAAAGCGATTAAATAAGCCGTTATTGTCTTTAGGTTGATTATTAGGTGAGTGTGTGGAGTCTGTCATACTTGGCTCTATAAATTACAAAATTGCGCTAACCTAGCATTGTTTGCAAAAGAGATCATGTATAAAAGGTAAATAACGTGTAGGTTTTAAGTTTAAAAAGCGCTGCTTGAGTGTATTGGCTTTTGTGGATTGAAGTTTATTCAGTCTTGCCATATCACCCAGAGCAGCGCATATCTGGTATTTGTAAGCGCTTATCACCTATTAACAGGCAATAAGCTCATTAGCTAGGCACGGCTTTGCCTAACGATAAACAGATTTTAGCGCTTTTAATATTTTAAGCTTGCTCTATTGGTTCTAGTTGTAGTTTAGCTGCAATAAGAACGGCTTGAGTACGGTTATAAACGCCAAGTTTTCTAAAAATTGCGGTAATATGTGCTTTGACTGTTGCCTCAGAAATATGTAGTTCGTAGGCTATTTGTTTGTTTAGTAACCCTTCATGAAGGTATTGCAATACACGATATTGCTGCGGCGTTAACGATGCAACCTGCGCGGCAATTTCTCTGTCTTCTCCTTCTATTTCGGCTACTTTATTTTTTAACTCTTTTGGAAGCCACGTATCGCCTTCTAGTATTTGGTTTATAGCATTAGCAATATCATCTGAAGATGATGACTTAGGAATAAAGCCCATTGCGCCATAACCCATTACCTTAGACACTATGTTTATGTCTTCACTTCCTGAGACAACCGCTATGGGTAAGCTTGGGTAGTCTTCGCGAATGCGGATCAGGCCATATAAATCGCCATTACCTGGCATGTGTAAATCTAGCAGTAATATATCAAGATCTTCTTGTTCGCTAAGCACTTGCAGTGTGCTGTCAAAATCTGATGATTCAAATACCTCTAAATCGTCAAACTTAGCACTTAATGCTCCTTTTAGTGCCTCGCGAAATAACGGATGATCATCCGCTATTAAAAACTGACTCATGGTTCGCTCCTAATAAATTCGGCTGCCAATAAGATATAAAGTACTTACTGACAGCCGATATACTACGTTTAGAATCAACTTGTAATCAAGTTTTTAACGCGCATTTAACGATTTAATCGGTTTTCTATGAGCTCATCTACCACGGTTGGGTCTGCAAGTGTTGATGTATCCCCTAGCTGTTGGTGTTCATTTGCGGCTATTTTACGTAAAATTCGACGCATAATTTTACCTGAACGCGTTTTTGGTAGGCCTGGCGACCATTGAATCATATCAGGGGAAGCTATTGGGCTTAGCTCTTTACGTACCCAATTACGTACTTGAGTTGTCAGCTCATCACTTACAGTAACGCCCTCATTTGGCGTAATGTAAACATAAATACCTTGGCCTTTAATATCATGCGGATAACCGACTACGGCGGCCTCTGCTACAGCTTCGTGAGCAACCAGCGCGCTTTCTATTTCAGCGGTGCCTAAGCGATGCCCTGATACATTAAGCACGTCATCAACACGCCCTGTGATCCAGTAATAGCCATCTTCATCACGACGACAGCCATCACCTGTAAAGTAAACACCGGGGTAAGCACTAAAATAGGTTTGTTCAAAACGTTCGTGGTCGCCATAAACAGTACGCGCTTGTGAAGGCCAGCTATCTAATATCACTAAATTACCGTCAACGGCACCTTCTAGTGTATTACCCTCTGCATCAAATAGAGCCGGCGCAATACCAAAAAACGGATGCGTTGCTGAGCCTGGTTTAGTTTGGGTAGCACCAGGCAGTGGGGTGATCATAATGCCACCCGTTTCGGTTTGCCACCACGTATCTACGATTGGGCAATTAGCATTACCAATATTTTCGTAATACCACGTCCATGCTTCAGGGTTGATGGGTTCACCCACCGAGCCTAAAATGCGTAAACTTTGACGATTAGATGACGCGGTTGGCTCATCGCCTTTAGCCATTAACGCTCGAATAGCGGTTGGTGCAGTATATAAAATGGTTACGCCGTGCTTATCAATCACCTCACCCATGCGCCCTGCGGTTGGGTAGGTAGGCACACCTTCAAATACCACTTGCGTACAGCCATTAACCAGTGGGCCATAAGCAATATAGCTGTGGCCGGTGATCCAACCTACATCGGCGCTACACCAATATACGTCGTCCTCTTGTAAATCAAATACGTATTCGTGGGTCATTGATGAGTAAACTAAGTAACCCCCTGTAGTATGCACAACCCCTTTTGGTTGGCCAGTAGAGCCCGAAGTATATAAAATAAAAAGTGGATCTTCTGCATTCATTGGCTCCGGTTCGCACTGCGCCGGTTGGTCAGCTACAAGCTCATGCCACCAAATATCGTGCTCGTTCCAATCAACTTCGCCACCGGTTAGCTGATGTACAATAACGTGTTCAATGCTTGTCACCGACTCTTGTGCTACGGCTTCATCAACATTCGCTTTTAAAGGAACACAATTACCAGCTCGGCGGCCTTCATCGGATGTGATCACCACTTTAGCGCCAGAGTCTTTAATTCGATCTGCAATGGCTGAGGGAGAAAAACCACCAAATACAACCGAGTGAATAGCACCAATACGTGCACAGGCTTGCATGGCGTAAATGGCTTGCGGCGTCATCGGCATATAAATAGCAACTCGGTCACCTTTTTGTACACCCAGTTTTTTTAAACCATTGGCAAAGCGCGCCACTTCATCATGTAATTGTTGGTAGGTAATGTTTTCACTTTGGTTTGGGTTGTCTCCTTCCCAAATAAGCGCAACTTTATCGGCTTTGGTTTTTAAATGGCGGTCAATACAGTTATAAGAGGCATTTAAAACTCCATCTTCGTACCATTTTATATCGATATGGCCTTTATCAAATGAGGTGTTTTTTACTTTAGTATACGGAGTAAACCAATCTAAGCGCTGGCCATGTTCACGCCAAAACCCTTGTGGGTCATCAATCGACTGTTTGTAGAGTGTATTATATTTTTCGTTATCAACTAACGTCGTTTTTTCAATATGTGCAGGAACAGGATAGATACTTTGTGACATCTCAGTCTCCATTTTAATAACTTGCCATGATTAAAGGATTACTCAGCAGTACTTTATTAAGTATTAGACCTTAGTTGTACAACCCTTCTAATTAACATTTTGTGGTTTATAATCTCGCCGCTCATGACTTTTTTACATAGAAATACAGTATGTTAAATATAAGTAAGTGGCCATTGAATTACTCTTAAACCTTCGTCTTATAGACCAATAGGTGATTGAGTAAATTTTGCACATATTTAAAAGTGGTTTTCGGACATTAAAATAATGATGCAGCCATGCAAGTTAAACACTTATTTAACGAACTCATAGCGTGATGCAAGATAAATAAATTTTTATTCGTAAGTAATACCTGTAGCAAGTAATACATTTGAACGTTTAAAAAGCAACAAACAACAAGTAGCCTTTAAAGGACACCACAATGAAATTTACCCCATTAAAAACTCTTGCAGCGAGTGCTGTATTATGTGCTTTAACAAGCACGGCTTATGCGGCAACTGCAGCTAAAGTAGGTAACACCGAATTTACTTACGGCGGATACATTAAGCTAGATACAATGTGGAGTGATTACTCTGCAGGCGCTCCTGATGGCTCAAATGTAGGGCGTGATTTTTACGTACCAAGTACACTGCCAGTAGGCGATGACGATGATTCGGATGCCGTATTTGATATGCATGCACGTGAGTCACGTTTTAACTTTGGTACGTCAACGTTAATGGATAACGGTAAAACAGTTAAAACTAAAATTGAGTTAGACTTTTTAGCATCTGCACCTGGCGGTAACGAGCGCGTATCAAACTCATATGCTCCACGTATTCGCCATGCATTTGTAACTTACGATGGCTGGTTATTTGGTCAAACATGGTCAAACTTTCAAAACGTGGGTGCACTTGCAGAAACACTTGATTTTGTAGGCCCTGCTGAAGGCACTGTTTTTGTTCGCCAAACACAAATTAAGTACACAACCGGTGCTTGGTCGTTCTCACTAGAAAACCCAGAAAGCACAATTACCACTCAAGGTGGCGCACGTGTAGAAACAGATGATGCGTCACTTCCTGATGTTACTGCGCGCTACACACACAATGCCGATTGGGGTAACTTTGTAGTTGCAGCACTTGCTCGCCAACTTACTTATAAAGTAGGCGATGTTGACGCTGATGAAACCTCGTTTGGTATTAGCGCTTCGGGCCGTGTAAATTTTGGCGAAGATTACCTTAAATTTATGCTTACACAAGGTAAAGGCCTTGGCCGTTACGTGGGCTTAAATGTTGCCCATGGTGCAGTGCTTAATGGCGATGAACTAGATGCAATAGACTCAACATCTGGTTTTGTTGCTTATCAGCATAAATGGACAAGCCAGTGGCGCTCAACTTTCTTATATTCTTTCTTTAGTGCTGACAACAACACCGATCTATTAACAATATCAGGTGACCCTGTTGAATCAAGCCAAAGCTTTAGTGCAAACATTTTATACTCACCGGTTAAGCGTTTAACATTTGGTGCAGAGTTTAAACATGCCGAGCGCGAAACAGAAAGTGGTATTGACGGCGATTTAGAGCGCTTACAATTTTCTGTAAAATACAATTTTTAATTAAACATAGTGATCACAATAAAGCGGCTTAGGCCGCTTTTTTTTTAGCTATACAACGTGAACTCTGCTTAAAAGGTTTATTTAATAGTACTGTGGTAGTAATGGTATTTAAGGGTGCCTTTTTGTCTGAGATTTTCAGTAAATTAAACACGGTTAGCGCTTAAATAAGCTTAAATAGCAGCATTTGGAAGAGCTCAGATAAAAGTTTGCACAGAAATAACACTCTCTTTGCGATTAAGGGATATTACCTTAGCGCTAAACTAAGCGGTTATTTAGTTGCTAAAATCCACTAAATCCCCACAATTTCGGATAACTATTAATTATTTTGCACAAACAACAAACATGTTATTGAAAATCACTCTCATTTAGATTATGTTATGCACTTCTTTTTTGAACCTATTGGAAAAACACATGTCGTCCCAACAAATTTTGCGTTTATCTAAGCTAAGCCTTATTACTTCACTTGTTTTATCTGGTCATGCATTTGCACAAGAAACTACAACAAATACAGATGACTCATTAGAAAAAATAGCAGTATATGGCCAGCATCATAAAAACTACATCACAGAAGATGCGCAATCTGCTACAAAATTAGGCCTAACAATCAAAGAAACCCCACAAAGTATTTCTGTTGTTTCTCGCGCTTTAATGGATGATTTTTCACTAGATGATATTAACTCAGTGCTAGAGAGCACCCCCGGTGTAACTGTAGAACAAATAGAAACTGACCGTACTTATTTTAAAGCCCGTGGCTTTGAAATAACAAACTTTCAGGTTGATGGTTTAGGCATCCCTCAAAGCTCAGGCTCTATTCAGGGCACTTTAGATACGTCTATTTACGACCGTGTAGAAATTGTACGTGGTGCAAACGGCCTTATGACTGGCGCAGGTAACCCATCTGCAACCGTAAATATGGTATTAAAAAAACCAACTTACATAACTCAAGCGCATGCATCTGCATCGTATGGTTCATGGAACAACAAGCGTTTAGAGGTAGATGTTTCAACGCCAATTAACGACGACCACGCTGTACGCGCCGTATTTACCAAGCAAAAAGCGGAGTCATACCTAGATCGTTACGAAACAGATAAAACAATTGCTTATCTTGCTTACGAAGGCAAGCTAACCGACGACACGACATTAAGCATCAACTATGTTAACCAACAAAAAGATGCCGATAGCCCACTTTGGGGCGCACTCCCTCTTTATTACACCGATGGCACAGCAACAAACTACGACGCCTCTACAAGTACGGCATCTGATTGGTCTTACTGGGACAACAGCGCAGAGCAAGTATATGTAACACTTGAGCAAAACCTATCGGCTACGTGGGTTGCAACAGCGCGTTACGCACACATAGAAAACGAGCAAGACTCAGAACTATTTTACGTATATGGCACACCAGATAGCGAAACTGGCCTTGGTTTAACAGGTTACGCAAGCCGTTACGACTACGAAGATAAGCACGATTTATTTGATTTATACGCCAGCGGTAAATTTGATTTATTTGGCCAAGAACACGACCTGTCATTTGGTGTTAGTCAAGCAAAAATGGATTACAACGAGCAGTCGCTTTACGATTACACCACGGGCAACGGCTTTCCTGCAATGCCTTCGCTTGATACGTGGGATGGCGTAGTACCTGAAGCAACCCTTGCTGATGGCTTAAATGGCAGTGACATAGAAAACAAACAGCAATCAGCTTATATGTCTACTCGCATTAAATTAAGCGCTCCGCTAAGTGTGTTAGCAGGTGTACGTTACACTGACTGGGAAACATCGGGCACTGCTTATGGTGTTGAACAAACACGTAACGACAGCGAAGTTATCCCGTATGTGGGGGCTGTGTATGACTTTAATGAATCGCTTTCAGCCTATGCAAGTTACACAGAGACCTTTGTGCCACAAAAAGAGCTTGATATTAATGCCGAGCAATTGGCGCCAGTTACAGGTAAAAGTAGCGAAATTGGTTTAAAAGCACAGCTATTAGACGATCAAGTATTTGTAACCTTTGCTTACTTTGATGCAAAACAAGAAAACCTAGCGGTTGCATTACCTGATTCATTACCAAGCGATACTCGTTATTATGGTGCTGATGGTATCACCAGCGACGGTTTTGAAATTGAATTAAGTGGTAAAGTGACCGAGGATTTAAGTGCAAGTATCAGCTTTAGTAATTTAAGTATTGATGGTGATGATTTAGTTGAAGATTACACGCCAGAGAACCAGCTAAAACTGGCTGCAACTTACCAAGTACCATTTGTTGAAGGCTTAACTTTTGGTGCAAATTATCGTTGGCAAGACTCTGTTAGCCGCGTACAAGTTGAAGATGCAACCGGCGCTGCACTTGTAACCACGAACCAAGATGCTTACGGTATTCTTGATTTAATGGCTAACTACAAAATTACAGAAAACGTTGGGGTTACTTTTAACGTCAATAACACCACGGATGAAAAATACCTACACAGCCTATACTGGGCTCAAGGTTATTACGGTGCGCCGCGTAACTACGCGCTATCTGTAAACTGGCAGCTATAAGTCGCTTTTTTAAAGTACGGCTTTTAAATTTAAACGGCACTTTTTAGTGCCGTTTTTGCTTTCAGCCCCTTTAAGTTAAAACGCTTATCACCCTCCTTGCGCTATCTACCTTATGCAAAGTATTTGCAATACCATGCTTTTATTACGCGCCTCAATTAAAAAGCGTACTTGTTAGCCAGCCTCACTATAAATATGGCTAAGCGCTATTTAAACTGCATCTATTAAAGCCTGTAAGGTTATAGTTTTAGCGTGCTTTAAACACAAAAAGGCGCTAACCACTGCTGGTTAGCGCCTTTTAAAGCTCGGGTCAAATCAAGCTTAGAGAACGTTTACACTTAAAGGTCAGACTCAGCGCCTAATACGTCTTCGCCATCTTCTGGCTCAACCGTTGCTTTTAATAGCAACATATCACGTAACTTACCTTCAATTTCATCTGCAATTTCTACGTTTTCTTTCAAAAACTTAATAGAGTTTGATTTACCTTGGCCTACTTTATTGCCGTTGTAGCTGTACCAAGCACCTGCTTTTTCAACAATTTTGTGCTTAACACCTAAATCAATTAACTCACCTTGTTTAGAAATACCTTCACCATACATAATGATGAATTCAGCTTGTTTAAACGGTGGTGCAACTTTGTTTTTAACTACTTTAACGCGGGTTTCGTTACCGACTACCTCATCGCCTTCTTTAACAGAGCCAATACGACGAATATCAATACGCACTGATGCGTAAAACTTAAGTGCGTTACCACCAGTTGTTGTTTCAGGGTTACCAAACATTACACCAATTTTCATACGAATTTGGTTAATGAAAATACATAGCGTATTTGAGCGTTTAATATTACCTGTAAGCTTACGTAGTGCTTGCGACATTAAACGTGCTTGTAAGCCCATATGCGAGTCGCCCATGTCGCCTTCAATTTCAGCTTTTGGTGTAAGCGCAGCAACAGAATCGACAATAACAACATCTACAGCACTTGAACGTACTAACATGTCACAAATTTCTAGCGCTTGCTCACCGGTATCTGGCTGAGAAACTAACAGCTCATCAATGTTAACACCTAGCTTTTGTGCGTATACCGGATCAAGAGCATGCTCAGCATCAACAAAGGCACATGTTTTGCCTTCTTTTTGAGCCTGCGCGATAACTTGCAAAGTAAGCGTTGTTTTACCTGAAGACTCAGGGCCATACACTTCAACAATACGCCCCATAGGCAAACCGCCTATGCCTAAAGCAATATCAATCCCAAGTGAGCCTGTAGATACAGCATCAATATTTAGGGCTTTGTTATCGCCCAGTTTCATAATTGATCCTTTACCAAATTGACGCTCAATTTGTGATAGTGCAGCGTCCAGCGCTTTTTGTTTATTATCGTTCATTCTGTTCTCCAAATCCGGCTAATGCGAACAAGTATACTGTATGAAATCACAGTATCAAGTGAAATTTATAATTTTATCTTCTCGATAGTGCTTTTCAATGCAAATTCAATAGCTTGAATTCTAATTTGCGCTCTATCGCCGTTAAATATTTGCTTAAACGTAAATTGTTCATTGGCAATTTGTATGCAAAACCACACAAAGCCAACTGGTTTATCGGACGTAGCGCCACCTGGCCCAGCAATGCCCGAAATTGCCACGGCAACATCAGCTTTGGCAACGCTTGCGGCACCAAAAGCCATCTCTTTTACTGTTTGCTCACTCACCGCACCAAATTGCTCTAGCGTAGTATTGGCCACATTAAGCAGTTCATGCTTAGCTTCATTACTATAAGTAACAAATGCGCGGCCCAAATAACCTGAGCTACCTGGCGTATCTGTAAGCGCATAACTCACTCCGCCACCAGTACATGATTCAGCGGTAGTGATCCATAAGCGTTTATCCGTTAAAATAACGCCCAATTGCGCAGCAAGTGTTTTAATCTCTTGATGTAATTCCATATTCAGCCTTTGGGTAAATACATGTCGTTTGATCTTTATGCACCGCACACTATAAAACAACAAACCCCTATGATGCAGCAGTATCTAAAAATAAAATCAGAGCATCGCGATATTTTATTGTTTTATCGTATGGGGGATTTTTATGAACTCTTTTTTGACGACGCTAAACGCGCGGCCCAACTACTCGATATTTCGCAAACGCATCGCGGTAAAGCCGGCGGCGATCCTATCCCTATGGCGGGTGTCCCTTATCATGCAGTAGAAAACTATTTAGCTCGTTTAGTGCAAATGGGCGAATCGGTTGCTATATGTGAGCAAGTTGGCGACCCTGCAACCAGTAAAGGGCCAGTAGAGCGCAAAGTCGTACGTATCGTTACTCCGGGTACTATTTCAGATGAAGCGCTATTGCAAGAACGCCAAGATAACTTACTCACTAGCGTATGGCAAAATAAAAAAGGGCTATACGGTATTGCCTACCTTGATATAAATTCAGGGCGCTTCAACGTAGTTGAAGTTAACACCGACGAAGCATTTACTTCAACCTTACAGCGCTTAGCACCCGCTGAGCTTTTATACTGTGAAAGCTTTGAAAACACACATTTAATTGAGCATATAAAAGGGGCACGCCGACGCCCTGAGTGGGAGTTTGACCTAGACACCGCGCAACACTTACTGTGCGAGCAGTTTGGCACCAAAGATTTAGTTGGTTTTGGTGTAGATAAAGCGCATGCTGCTTTGGTCGCTGCGGGTTGTTTAATGCAATACGTAAAAGATACACAACGTATTGCGCTCCCTCACATTCGCGCTATTACGCTTGAGCATAACGAGCACGCAGTTATATTAGATGCGGCAACGCGCAAAAATTTAGAACTAACCGTTAATTTATCGGGCGGCTTTGAAAACACCTTAGCGCAGGTACTTGATAAAACCGCCACGGCCATGGGGTCGCGTTTACTTAAACGCCGCATTCATACACCTGTGCGTAATAAAAATGAGCTTAACTCACGTTTAAATGCCATTAGCGCTATTTTAGATGTGCAGTTATATGGCGAGTTACACGATTCATTAAAAGAAATTGGTGACATAGAACGCGTAATAGCACGACTTGCTTTATGCACCGCACGCCCGCGCGATTTGACCCGACTGCGCAGTGCCCTACAAGCACTCGCACCACTGCACGCATTATTAAACGATGCTAATGATGAGCGTATCGCTAGCATTGTTCGCCATTCTCCAGAGCTGCCTGAACTACAAGCTTTACTTGAGCGTGCTGTTATTGATAACCCACCGGTACTAATTCGCGATGGGGGCGTTATTGCTCCAGGCTACAACAGCGAACTCGATGAATGGCGAAACTTGAGTAAAGGCGCTACCGATATACTTGAGCAACTAGAGCTTAGAGAGCGCGAGCGCACCGGGATCAGCACATTAAAAATTGGCTATAACAAGGTACATGGCTTTTTCATCGAGGTAAGTCGTGCAAATTCACACTTAGTACCTGCTGATTATATTCGCCGCCAAACACTTAAAAATAATGAACGCTACATAATACCTGAACTAAAAGAGCACGAAGACAAAGTGCTTGGCAGCCAATCAAAAGCTCTTGCGCTTGAAAAACAATTATATGAAGAGCTATTTGAGTTTATAGCCCCGCATATTGAACAGCTTCAAATAATGGCTGGCGCATTAGCCGATTTAGATGTATTGAATAACTTAGCAGAGCGAGCACAAACGCTTAACTATGCTAAACCGCAACTATGCGATGATGATAATATATTCATTAAACAAGGTCGCCACCCCGTGGTAGAGCAAGTAATGAAAGAACCTTTTATTGCCAACCCTGTGGAGCTAAATAGCCAGCGTAAAATGTTGATTATTACCGGTCCAAACATGGGTGGTAAATCAACCTATATGCGCCAAACAGCACTTATCGTATTGATGGCGCATATTGGCTGTTATGTCCCTGCTGATAGTGCAAAAATTGGTAATATTGACCGTATATTTACTCGCATTGGTGCAAGCGACGATTTAGCCTCTGGTCGCTCTACTTTTATGGTAGAAATGACAGAAACCGCCACAATATTAAATAATGCAACTGCGCAATCTTTGGTATTAATGGATGAAATTGGCAGAGGTACCAGTACCTACGATGGCTTGTCACTTGCTTATGCAACGGCTGATCATCTGGCACAAAAAATATCTGCTAAAACATTATTTGCTACGCACTACTTTGAATTAACGGAACTTGCCGAGCAAAAAACCGGGCTGGTGAATGTACACCTAGATGCCATAGAGCACAACGACACCATTGCATTTATGCATACTGTGCTTGATGGTGCAGCAAGTAAAAGCTTTGGCTTACAGGTCGCAGCGCTTGCCGGCGTGCCTAAAGCCGTGATAGCCCAAGCAAAACAAAAGCTTAAACTGCTCGAAAACCACCAAAGTGTAACAGCGCCTAATGCTGAGCAACAGGCGTTTTCATTTGCTAATGAGTTACCTGCGCCTGAGCCTTCTGAAGTTGAGGAGCAGCTCGGTGCCATTGACCCTGATAACCTATCGCCGCGTCAAGCACACGAACTTCTTTATAAATTAAAAGCACTACTTTGAATACAGGTAACTTGAGCGGTGGTTAAGAGGCTGATAACACTGTAAATAGTATTTCTTGGGGGTCGTAAGACATAAAAAAAGCTGAAGGTTTTATCCTTCAGCTTTTAAACACATAGACATATAAAAGGGAGTTACGAGAACTGGTCAAACAAACTTTCTGTGCTTAACCCTTCTTGTTGTAAAATATCTTTCAAACGACGTAATGCTTCTACCTGAATTTGTCTTACGCGCTCTCGCGTTAAACCAATTTCACGGCCAACATCTTCAAGTGTTGATGGCTCATAGCCAAGTAAACCAAAGCGACGCGCTAATACTTCACGTTGTTTAGGGTTTAACTCACCTAACCAATCAACAATATGTTTGTTAATATCATTGTTTTGAACTTCGCCCTCAGGGCCTGCGCTTTTTTCATCGGCAATAATGTCTAACAGTGCGCTGTCGTTCTCACCGCCAATTGGCATATCAACTGAGGCAATTTTTTCGTTTAAGCGTAGCATTTTAGTTACGTCTTCTACGGGTCTACCTAAGCTTTCAGCAATTTCTTCAGCAGTTGGCTCATGGTCTAGCTTTTGTGTCAGCTCGCGTGCTGTACGCAAGTAAACATTTAATTCTTTAACTACATGTATTGGCAGGCGAATTGTGCGCGTTTGATTCATAATGGCGCGTTCAATTGTTTGGCGTATCCACCACGTTGCATAAGTCGAAAATCTAAAACCGCGTTCTGGGTCAAACTTTTCAACAGCGCGAATTAAACCTAGGTTACCTTCTTCAATTAAATCTAGAAGTGCTAATCCTCGGTTGTTATAACGGCGGGCAATTTTTACAACTAAACGTAGGTTACTTTCAATCATACGCTTGCGAGATGCTTCACATCCACGTAGCGATTTGCGGGCAAAAAAGACTTCTTCTTCAGCGCTAAGTAGGGGAGAAAAACCAATTTCTCCTAAATAAAGTTGGGTTGCATCAAGGTTTTTAGTTACTTCCTCTTTTGCAAATATCTCTTCTTCGTTATCAACCTCTTCAAGTAATGCTGCAGTTTCTTCTACTGCGGTGTCATCAAATTTTTCGTCGGTGGTGTTTTTGTCAAGTTTTGCTGCGTTAGCCATAAGCCTTCTCCCGAGCAATTATCAATACCTAAAAATTAGGGAAGGTATTTAGCAGGATTGACAGCTTGCCCACGGTAGCGAATTTCAAAACGAAGCGCAGTGACCGAAGATTCTGACTTGCCCATTTCTGCTATTTTTTGTCCTGCCTTAACTTTCTGCTTTTCTCTAACAAGTAGTTTCGAGTTATGTGCATAAGCACTTAGGTAATCATCATTATGTTTCAAAATGATTAAATTACCGTACCCTCGAAGCGCATTACCCGCATACACCACCGTTCCTTGTGCTGCGGCTAAAACTGAAGCCCCTGTACGGTTAGTAATCTGTAAACCCTTGTAACCGTTTTCCTTATTAGAAAAGCGTTTAGTCACTTTGCCCTTTGCAGGCCAAAACCACTTTACTTTACTTCTCGACGAAGGTTTAGCATTACTAACTATTTCATTGGCTTGTTTTCGAACATACTCTCGTTGTTTCGGCTGATCAAGATTTTTCTTTAATTTTTTGTTAGTTTTTTGTTTTATTTTAGTGGGTGTTATTTTTTGTTTAACGGGTGAATTGCTAGCAACCGCATGGCTAGTGGTGGCTGCAAGCGAAATAACTTGCCCAGGATAAATAACATAAGGTGATGGAATTGAATTGTTTTTTGCAAGCGACCTAAAATCTTGCCCTGCACTAAAGGCAATGGAATATAAAGTATCACCCTTTTGTACTGTGTATTTATTTCCATTAATGTTAATGCCTTTTTGAAAATCATTAACATTAGTATTGAGGCTACTAACAGGAGCAGGAATATGGCGAGATGAACACCCCGAAAGCAAAACAGCAATAAATACAACTGCATATAATACGTACTGACTATTCAAGGTGTTTTGCTCCGAAATTTAAAAAGTACTACTTTTGCTTGTTAGCGTAATAAAAAGTAAGCAACCGCTATTAATATAACTAAACCCCAACCAAGTACTTCAACATATTGACGTAATTTTTGCTCCATTTTAACCCCGCCCCACTTCATTAAAGCAGAAACTAAAAAGAAACGCGCACCGCGGCCAACGGCAGACGCTATTAAAAATGGTAAAAATGCCATTTGTAATACCCCTGCACCAATAGTAAATACCTTATAAGGGATAGGTGAAAAGCCTGCTAAAAATACCACCCACACGCCATACTCTTTAAACCATGTAAGCGCTGTTTCAAACTTTTCTTGCCAGTGCATCTGCTCAATAAAGGGCTGTACAACAGGCTCAAATAACCAGTAACCTAAAAAGTAACCTACAATCCCCCCAAGTACTGAAGCAACTGTTGCAAAGCTTGCAAAGCGCCACGCTTTACTTGGCTGAGCAAGCGACATAGGAGCAAGCATTACATCCGGTGGTACCGGAAAAAAAACGGACTCAGCAAAGCTCATGGCTGCTAAATAGCGCTCAGCAAAGCGGTGTTTTGCCCACACTAGGGCCATATCGTATAACTTAGTAAACAATTTCAACGTGAATTCCTATTCAATATCACCAGGGACGAGAGGGACAAACCGTACTGGTGCAATAACATGCTCTGTGAAGCTATCGCCTTGGCGAATAACCATGGTTAATTTTTGTTCTTGCTCTCCAATGGGGGCAAGGAGTACACCGCCATCAGCTAGTTGTGCAAGTAAGTCTTGGGGCACTTTTGATGCGGCCGCGGTAACTATAATACCATTAAACGGGGCCTGTGATTGCCAGCCTTGCCAGCCATCTGCGTGTTTCATGGTTACATTGTATAAATCAAGTTGGTGTAAACGGCGTTTAGCCTGCCATTGCAGTGCTTTTATACGCTCGACCGAATACACCTTATTAAAACACTTGGCTAACACTGCGGTTTGATAACCAGAGCCTGTGCCAATTTCTAACACTTTGTCGCGTACGCCAGCCAAATGAAGCAGCTCGGTCATACGCGCCACAATATAAGGCTGCGAAATAGTTTGCCCTTGCCCTATTGGCAACGCCGTGTTTTCGTACGCCTTGTGTTTTAGTACATCATCAATAAAGGCATGACGTGGTATATCTGCAATGGCTTTTAATACCTGTTTGTCTTCTACCCCTTCTTGCTCTAATAGCTTAGAAAGCGCAATAGCACTGCGCGAGTAATTAGCCAGCACGGTTTATCTCCATTTCAGCTAACCACTGCCCAACCGCTTCAATACTTTCTTTTGCTGTCATATCAACACTTAACGGTGTAACTGAAGCATAGCCATTATTAACAGCGTAAAAATCAGTGCCCTCACCGGCATCGCTTTCAATACCAAGCGAGCCATACCAAAAAATATCACGCCCCCATGGGTCCGTTTGTTTGGTCATGGTTTCGGCTTTATGTCGAGCGCCTAAACGCGTAACTTGCACCCCTTTTAGCTCACTTAGAGGAATATCGGGTACATTTACGTTGATAATTTGATCTTTAGGCAGTGGGTGCGATGCCAGCCCTTTAATTATGTTAACGGTCACAGCTGCTGCGGTTTCAAAGTGCTCACCATGGTGCGAGCAAAGCGACACGGCAATAGCAGGCAAGCCTAAATGGCGCCCTTCGGTCGCCGCAGCCACAGTGCCTGAATACAATGTATCATCGCCCAAATTAGCGCCGTGGTTAATACCTGCTACGACTAAATCAGGCGTTTCATCTACTAACTGATTAACCCCTAAATGAACACAATCAGTAGGTGTGCCATTAACCGATATAAAGCCGTTTTCAAGCGTGGTAGAGCGCAGTGGATTTATTAACGTTAACGAGTTACTGGCACCACTACAGTTACGATCAGGGGCTACAAGGGTTACATCGGCAATTTGCGTAAGAGCCTGGTATAAAACAGCAATCCCTTTAGCGTTTACACCGTCGTCGTTACTTAGCAGTATCTTCATTTTGACTGTCCTTTTCTTTTCGCTCATTAGGGCTTGCATCGGTGTAATCCACCAGCTCACGTAAAAGTGCGGTAGCAAAACACCCTTTAGGCAATCCAAAGCTTAATTTTAAAGTCGTTTCGTCTAGTGTTTCTATGGTTAAATCTTGCGGAATGAGACGCAGCATACGGCGCTCATTTTTAAGGCCTAATTCGCCTAAGCCCTCACACCATGCTTGGTATGGTTTTAGCCATAATTTTTCTTGATCAGTTAAGCCCTTTTCGCTTTTACCAACCATAGGAGCCGACATCATAATATCGCCAGAGGCTAAACGCGCTATGTTTTCATCGCTTATTGCATCTTCAAAAAATGCGTTACTACCGCTTAGCATAAATACTTCACGGTGCATGGTTTTAGCTAACCCATGCTCTTTAACACGTAAGCTCACTATTTGATTAAATACATGTGAACGGGCAGCGGAGATAATAATACCGCGTAGTTTTTTATCGCGAATGCGCTCGCCGGCAAACATTTTTTCGGCCATAACTAAATTATGCCCATCGCGGCCAAAGCGCTGCTCGCCAAAGTAGTTAGGCACACCCGCACGCACGGCATTAATGCGGCATAAAATATCAAGCGGCTGGGTTACATTACGAAGCGTAATAGTGAATCGGTTTCCTTTGTGGCAACCGGTGCGTAATTTACGTTCGTGGCGCTGTTGCGAAACCACAAAAATGCTGTCGCTATTGAGTTCACTAAAATCAATGTGCTTTTTAATGGGTACTTTTACGCTAAACCATTGGCTACACACGCCGTGGCGGTCTTTCATGCCGGCATAGCTTACTTCGCGCGGTGACACTCCAGCCTTTTGTGCAATTAACTTAGCCACATATTGCGTGTTTTCACCTTTTTTAACGACCTGTAAGCATACATGCTCACCACTGCCGGTAAATTCTATGCCGAGGTATTCATCAACCATAAAATCTTCAGCAACGGTTTTAAAGTCTGCTTTTGAAAGGGGTGCACCGTATAGATAATTTAAATCGCTCATGCGCTTGCTGTACTCTCAAGCGCTTTGCTCATAATAACCACCGCATGGCTAGAAATACCTTCTTTACGCCCTTCAAAGCCGAGCTTTTCGGTGGTGGTCGCTTTAACATTGATTTGTGAAAGCTCGCAATTTAAATCGCTGGCTAAATTAGAGCGCATAGCGTGGATGTGTGGCAACATTTTAGGAGCCTGCGCCACAATAGTGACATCGCCATTGCCCAGTACATAACCTTGCTCTTTGGCAAGGCCTACAACATGGCGAAGTAAAATACGGCTATCTATATTTTCATACTCGCTCGCCGTATCCGGAAAATGCTTACCAATATCGCCCATTGCCAACGCGCCTAAAATAGCATCGCATAATGCATGAATAGCAACATCGCCATCTGAGTGTGCTAAAAAGCCCTGCGGGTAATCTATTTTTTCGCCGCAAATTGTTATTGGGCCTTCGCCACCAAATTTGTGTACGTCAAAACCATGGCCAATTCGAATCATAATGCTTGCTCGTTTTGTTGTTTGTTTAATAAAAACCCCGCTAGGTCTAAATCCTCCGGCGTGGTTATTTTAATATTGTCGCTGCGCCCTGCAATTAGCTTAACGGGTTTATTTGCCCACTCAATGGCACTGGCTTCATCGGTAATAGTTACGCCTTCACAAAGCGCACGTTGCAACGCATTTTTAAGCTCGTCATATTTAAAAAACTGCGGTGTAAGCGCTTGCCATAAATCATCACGAGGCACGGTTTGCTCGCTATGCGTGTTACCACGCTTTATGGTGTCTTTTACCTTGCTTGCTAAAATACCGCCTTCGTCGTCGGCTATACAATGCGCTATTAAGGTTTCAATATCGTTAATAGTGACTAAGGGGCGGGCTGCGTCGTGCACCAGCACCCATTCAGGAGGGTTATTTTCTAAAAATAATAGGCTATTAAGCACTGAGTCTGCTCGCTCTTGCCCGCCGTTCGCGCGTAAAATTCGCGAGTCTATGTGCGCAAGCGAGTCAAAATAAGGGTCGGTTTGACTAACGGCGACAACTATTTGGCTTAAGCTTTGTAATTGCGAAAGCTTACAGAGCGTGTGCTCTAAAATAGTTTTTCCTGCCAATTTAATATACTGCTTAGGTGCACTGTGCTGCATTCTGCTGCCTACGCCGGCAGCGGGTACAATGGCAGCTATTGAATTATTATTTTTCATGTTGTTTGCCCGGTAAAACACGTATAAATGTTTCATCCGGTTTAATCATTCCTAATTCGTTACGAGCGCGCTCTTCTATGCCTTCTTGACCAAGCTTTAAATCTTCTATGTCGGCGGTGAGTACTTTATTGCGCTTAATTAGTTTTTCATTAGTTTGTTGATGAGAAGCCACGGCTGCTTTTAAACGCGTATAGTCTTGCACACCGTTATGTCCAAACCAAAGTCGGTATTGTATAAACAGTGCTAAGCACAACAGGCCAAGCTGAAAAAACCGCATTTAACACTCCCTATTCGTTTTTAAATAAAATTAGGCTCGTGGGCGTTTTATATTACGCCAATTAATATTACCCGCTAATAACATTTCTCTAAGTGAAAGCAACCTAGGTGCGCAGCGTTTTGAAAATTGCCACTGATGCCCGCAACACGCCGCTGTTAAACTCATTTTACTGGGTTTTACCAACTGCGCATTCGCTTGCTCTAGGCCCTTGCCAAAAAAATCAAACCAGCCTAGTTCATTACAGTGCAGTTTATTGTCGCTTACTTGATCTATGCTGTCTATTCTTAGCCTCACTTGGTCATGGCTATTTATTAACACCGGCACTATTAGCCCCACTTGGGCATATTTTTTATAAAAAAGTTCATTTGCCTGAGCGTTAACCTCTGGCGGTGTTGGCTTTTGTTTTTCAAGCCAAGAGCCATTTTGTGAGTCGAGCGTAAACGGCGAACTCCCATTGGCAACCAAAGTGGCCGCCCGTTCTATATAATACGGTAAGCTTTTTAATTGGCGGCGTAGTTTATCGGCATTAGGCTCAGCAACTAAGCGCTGTACCTCTCGCTGATAAAACGCATTGCACAATTGTGCATACAGCACTTTTTGCGCATCACTTTGCCATATTTCTTGCTGCTGAGCTGCAAGTGGCTGACTCTTCGCTACCAATAGTTATACTCAAAAAACAATTAGGTAGCTGTTTTATAGCACAATAGCGGCTATTTTTTAAGCGCACTAGGCAATTTAAACGCTTGGCTTTTCACCTAATTTAGCAATGCCGCTTTCTAAAAATTGCACCACGGTATTACGCTTTTTACCAATTAATAAACTGCCATCAGCTAAAAACATAAAGTTTTGCCAATTACGTTTAAATACATCGAAGGTGGTTTCTATAACGTTATCGCGTGCCATACAAAAATAAACGGTGGTATTAGCCTGCCAATCTAAATGATCCAAAATGGCTTGTGGTAAGCTTTCGTCGCCATTTTCCCACGCATCTTCCCAATTTACTTCGTCGCTAAAGCTTTCTTCTTTACCGCACCAATCAGTT
The DNA here is from genome assembly GCF_002331165.1 of Pseudoalteromonas sp. UBA2102. Classification (NCBI taxonomy): domain Bacteria; kingdom Pseudomonadati; phylum Pseudomonadota; class Gammaproteobacteria; order Alteromonadales; family Pseudoalteromonadaceae; genus Pseudoalteromonas; species Pseudoalteromonas sp. UBA2102. The sequence goes on along the minus strand of NZ_DCYU01000060.1, from coordinate 28,199 downwards.
TTATCAAAAAAATCGGGGTGGTCGAACTCGCGGCTCACCATAGTGCTCCAAAGCACCGCAGCACGTTCGCTGGTCATTGGCTTAATACGCGCAGCGTCTTCTTCAGATACAGGGAGGTCTTTATGACGAAAAACCCAGGCTTTTTTGTGATCATCGAGCGAAATATAATTCATAGTGTTGGTGTATTCTTTGGCATAATAAAAAGCAAACGCAATTATACAAGAGATCAAAACATGACTACAGCAATAAAACCGCTTTCCCTCAAACCAGGGATATATCAACACTACAAAGGCCCACAATACAAAGTATTTTACGTAGCAACACACAGTGAAACCGACGAGCAACTAGTTATATACCAAGCCCTGTATGGCGAGTACGGCATGTGGGCACGCCCACTAAGTATGTTTTTAGAAACCGTTGAAAAAGATGGACACACTATTCCACGCTTTGCCTACCTTGGAGCTGCAGATTAACTATGGCATTATAATCACATACAACACTGATCAGACCAGGCAAAGGGAACCCGTGCAATTTAATTCTACCGACAACTACATCGCTAGCAGCTCGCTTAAACAGGCTGTAAATGCCGCTATTATGCTTGAAAAACCCTTATTAATTAAAGGTGAGCCAGGTACAGGTAAAACCATGCTGGCTGAAGAGCTTGCTAAAAGCTTAGATACCGAGCTTATTCAGTGGCACATTAAATCAACCACCAAAGCACAACAGGGCTTGTACGAATACGACGCGGTATCGCGCCTACGCGACAGCCAATTAGGCGATGAGCGCGTACATAATATTGGCAACTACATTGTTAAAGGTAAACTGTGGCAAGCGTTTAACTACGCTGAACTTAACGGCAAACGGCCAGTGCTTTTAATCGACGAAATAGACAAAGCCGACATCGAGTTCCCAAACGACTTACTGCTCGAACTTGATAAAATGGAGTTTCATGTTTACGAAACTAACGAGCGCATTGTAGCGAAAGAACGCCCTATTGTGATCATCACGTCAAACAACGAAAAAGAACTACCAGATGCCTTTTTACGCCGCTGCTTTTTTCACTATATTGATTTTCCAAGCAGCGAAGAAATGCAGCAAATCGTTGATGTGCACTACCCTAACGTTAAACAAGATTTAGTTCGCCAAGCACTCGAAGTATTTTTTAACTTACGTGAAGCCAACGGTCTTAAAAAGAAACCTTCCACCAGCGAATTACTGGATTGGTTAAAGCTTTTAATGGCAGAAGATATAGACGCTAAAACACTGCACGATAAAGCCCAAAAAGGCGGCTTAATGCCGATGTTTGGCGCACTGCTTAAAAATGAGCAAGACATAAGCCTCATCGAAAAACTTGCGTTTATGAGTCGTCGCTAACATGTTAGTACAGTTTTTTTTCACGCTGCGCAAATACCGCTTACCGGTAAGCCTGCGCGAGCTACTCGATTTAATAAACGCCTTAAAAAAAGGCGTTATATTTGCCGATGTAGATGGCTTTTACCATTTAGCCCGCACCATAATGGTAAAAGACGAAACCCATTTTGACAGGTTCGACAAAGCCTTCAGCGACTATTTTAGCGGTATTGCCGACCTTGATTTGCTTGAAAGTTTAAAACAACAGCACAACTTACCTAAAGATTGGTTGCGCAAAGAGTTTGAAAAACACCTAAGCGATGAAGAAAAAGCCCAGCTAAAAGCCATGGGCGGGCTCGACGAGCTAATGAAAACCCTAAAAGAGCGTTTACAAGAACAGCAAAAACGCCACGCAGGCGGTAATAAATGGGTGGGCACCGGCGGTACATCACCTTTTGGTGCATATGGCTATAACCCAGAAGGCGTGCGTATAGGGCAAGAGGGTAACCGTAATCGCCAAGCGGTAAAAGTGTGGGATAAGCGCGAATACCGCAATTTAGACTCTGATCGCGAAATTGGCTCTCGTACTATTAAACTCGCCCTTAAAAAATTACGTAAATTTGCCCGCACAGGCGCAAGTGACACCCTTGATTTAAACGAGACCATTCGCGCTACCGCCAAACAAGGCGGCATGCTGGATGTAAAAATGGCACCCGAGCGCCACAATGCCGTTAAAGTATTAATGCTGTTTGATATTGGCGGCTCAATGGATGACTACATTCATACCTGCGAAGAGCTATTTAGCGCAGCCCACAGCGAGTTTAAACATTTAGAGTTTTACTACTTTCATAACTGTTTATACGAGCACGTTTGGCAAGACAATGCGCGCCGCCACTCAAACATAATCGACACCATGACGCTGATTAATAAATTTACCAGCGACTACAAGGTCATATTTGTAGGTGATGCCACTATGGGCCCATACGAAATAGCCTACCCCGGCGGCTCAGTAGAGCACTACAATGAAGAGCCCGGCAGTGCATGGTTGCAACGTATAACAAACCACTTTGATAAAGTCGCCTGGCTCAACCCACAACCGGTTGAACACTGGCCGTACTATCAATCCATTGATTTTATTAAGCAGCTGATGGATAACAGAATGTACCCATTGAGTTTAGATGGAATAAGTAAGGCAATAAAAGAGCTGAGTTAGAATGTTAATTTACGAAGGCTCAAAACTAGTAGCGAATCCTCCAGGCGTGAACCTATAACTTTGTTGGGTGGCGCCTTTGGCTTAACCAACCTACCTTTGACGTAGGTCGGATAAGTGGCGAAGCCACGCCATCCGACGATAATGATGAATTAACTAGAAACAACCCGACTTACTGCGCTAAATATGAGCTGTTGAAATTTCAAGCAAGGAAAGGCTAAATAATGATACCTACCCTTATCCTATAAATTATTATTTGCACTCTTCTATATAAGGTTATAATATAAACATATAACCAAAAGGAATATGGTTATAACAAAAAAGCCTAAGCGATTATAAATCAACTTAGGCTTTCTTTAGGTATTGACCATTTGTAAATTGCTAATGCCATACCCTTTTGCGTGAGAACTAAAGGTTAGCATTAGCACGGTAAAATGGTCAATTAATTTAAACCATTTGACCGAGAGGTGCATCATGCAAATCACGATTAAAATTAGTGAGAAGTTTTTAGCTGATTTAGTAAGGTTAGTTACTTCAGTTTCTCCAATCTTGTTAATCATCAATAACTTTATGTGACAATTATTTAACTGATAAAAAGAAAGGATTCTTTTTATATTTCAACATTATACCTTGTAGCTCAACTGCGCTTTATTCATTTTAAAACATAATAAAAATCGTATTACAGTGTCAAAGCCCTACAATTCAGCTATATGATTCAATGTTTCAGGATGTCGCTGCACAAGCTTTAACAAGGTAATTGCTTGCCCATTCGGTGCACTACGCCCTTGCTCCCAGTTTTCGAGTGTTCTTGCTGATGTATGTAGAATGTTTGCAAATACACCGCGCGACATATTAAATGTTTCTCGAATATTTACTATTTCATCGGGTGAGATAGCAAGATCGTTAATATCATTTACTGCATGAGTACGTAACGTTAGCTTTCCTTGTGAATGCGCTTTAGCATCATCAAGTGCTGTCGTTAATTCTGAAAATAAATCACGTTTGCTCATTGCGCCATACCTCTAAGAATTCTTTTAATTGCTTTTTCTGATCTGCTGTTAAATCGGTTACTTCGTTTTTACTGTAAATAGTGAGTAGATAAAAACGTCTTTTGTCGTCCAAGTAATAATATATAACTCTTGAACCGCCACGCTTACCTTTTCCTTTGCTCGCAACTCGAACTTTACGTAAGCCGCCTGTTCCTTGAATCACATCGCCCTGTTTTGGGTTAACCATGAGGTCTGCTTGAAATAAACGATATTCGTCATCACTCAAGTACAGCTCTCGGTACTTTTCAAATATGCTTGATTCAACAAATAGGCTTTTCATACATAGAAGTATACGCAGATAGCGTACAAATTCAATTAAAGATTTTAAATGGGCGGCAGCTGGTATCTTTTGCTTTAGCTAAAGCACTTTACTCATAAACAAGCTATACGGATCTAGCTGATAATCACCGAACGGCTCGCACTCTTTAAAACCAAATTGAGTGTAAAGCTTTTGCGCAGGTAAAAATGCTTTTGCTGTTCCAGTTTCTAGGCTTAACTTTTTATACCCTCGCAGTGTTGCTTGCTCAATAATATGCGTGAGTAACTTAGCGGCTATGCCTTGGCGTAAATAGTTGCTTGAGGTGCGCATTGATTTAATTTCGCCATGCGTTGTATTTAGTGCTTTTAAAGCACCAACACCCGCTAAATTATTATCAATCCATAAGCTATAAAAAATTATATCGGGCTGAGTGAGTTTAGTTACATCCAGCGCATGTACGCTTTCAACAGGTGAGTGTTTTAGCATATCGTTATGATGCGCTTGTAGTAACTTTATAATGTGTGGGTTTGAAAGCTCGTCTGTTCTAATATCCATTTACACCCCATTTAA
>NZ_DCYU01000060.1:7647-23375 GCF_002331165.1 Pseudoalteromonas sp. UBA2102 | reverse complement strand
GCTGCTAGCTTCCACACCACAAACGCAACAGCAAAACCAACCAAGTACACTAAGCCTAACCAGGTTAAGCTGCGCAATAGTACGCTGTGTTTAATGGCGGGCTCTGAGCGCACTAGGCTAAAGTTAAGCCATGCAAAAACGGGGGTAGTGACAAAAGCAAGTGTCATGGCAAAGGTAAGCATTGGCCCCAGGGCCGATTTAAAAAATAAAATAACGGCCATACCGGCAAAGGCCTGCAGTACTAACCAAATATTTAAACTGTGTTTAGATTGCTTAAAACCAAGTAATTTATGTGACTCGTTAAGTGTACGGGCGTAGCCATCAAGCACGGTGAGTGTAGTGCCAAACATACATAAAAAAGCAATGGCTGATACAAGTGGCCTTGCCCACTCGCCAATAGTCAGTGCGTACATATCAATAAGCTGTTTAGCAAAGGCAACACCGCCAAGCTCAATACTGCTGCTTTGCCCATATTGCACCAGCACACCTAAGCTAAAAAATACCAATGCTAAACAGGCTGTTAGCCAATAGCCTACGTTAAAATCGAATAAGCCTTGGCTTTTAGTAACCGTTTGCTGAGTTTGTTTTTCTTTGAGCCAAAGCGAACTAAGCGCTGATATTTCTATGGGTGCTGGCATCCAGCCCATTAACGCGACCATAAAGCTCAGCATAGCCAACTCGTAAGGTGATGGGCCAATATAGTCAGCAGGAGCCATTGGGCCGTTACTAAACGCGATAACCAGTGCAATAACAGTAGCTAACGTTAATAGCCCCATAATGCCTTTAGCAACGCTGTCGAGCGCTTTAAAGTGCCCAAGTAATAAAATAGCTAAACACACGGCCAATAATATCCAACACAGTAGCGTGACTTCTATCACTATTGGCAGTGCATAATGCAGCAAGCTTGCAGTCAGTAATAACACCCCTGCGGTATTAACTATGGCGGCCAATATATTTAAGCCAATAAAGCTATAAAAATAGACAGGGCCTTTATTTTTATAGCCTTCTACTAAACTGTTTTTGGTTGCTAGGGTGTATTCCATACCAAAGCGAAAAAACGGGTACTTTAATACGTTAACAACGAGAATTAGCCAAAACAGTTGCCATCCAAATAGCGCGCCAGCTTGAGTAGATGCAACTAAGTGAGAGCCGCCAATTGCTGCGGTTGCCATTAAGATACCAGGGCCTAGTGCGCCCAATCGAGATTTCCAAGAGGTGTGTGTTTGCTGCATTAATTTCTCAAATTATGTGTGTTATTCGCTCTGGTTATTAATTTTAATAATTAATAACACCGAAGGCTGCATAACTTACCTAAATTAAAGGCAATAAAAAAGAGCCGTAAGGCTCTTTTTTATAGTACTTTGGGACTAAATCTTATTTTAGTTCCATCTCTTGGATGATTTCGTGCGCTATTTCTGGCGTTGTGCTTACAGGCTTTTCGTGTAAATTTGCTTTTATTTGCCCTTTTCGATGTTTTAGTGCTGCATCGAGTTTTTTAGCTGCGCTTGCAATCGCCGGGTACATAACTTCGTTTTCCCCTTTTACCGATATACGCGCACCTTCGTAATTTGTGCTAATTTCTGCTTGGATTTTGTGATGCTCTTTAGACAATATAATGTCGAGTGCGATAAGTGATGGAAAGTGGCTCTCGATTTTTGAAAACTTTTCGTTGATATGCTCTCTAATAGAGTTAGTAACGTCTACATGGTGACCAGAAAGATTAATTTTCATAGGGTATCCTTTTATTTGTTACCTCATAAATAGTATTGGGGGCTATTTAGATTAACACAAGGAAAAAGCACTGATTTTTGAAATTAATTTGTTACTTAAACTGATTTAAATTATAAGTTGTGCAAAGTTTATGCAAAGCCCATAGGGTATGGGCTTTCAGACGTCTAGCCTTTAGCGTTTAGTCTGTGTACGAACAACAATAGTCAGCAAAATCACTCACTTTTACTTTAAAGCTAACATTGGCATCAACGTTAAATGATTCGCCCGCGATAAATGTTTTCCACTGCGTTTCGCCAGGTAATAAAATATCCCATTGGCCGCCTAACAGCTCCATGAGTTCTTTTTTGCTTGTATCAAATACAAATTCGCCTGGTTGCATAAAGCCTAGCGTTTTGGTTGTGCCATCGTTAAATACCACGGTACGGCTTGATACTTTACCGTCAAAATACACGTTCGCTTTTTTAATTACGCTTACATTTTCAAACTGAGACATCCTCACTCCTGTTGTATTATTTTATTTAATCGGCCACCACCTTGCCTGATAGGTCATAGCCTTGCAAGAAAAGCGCTGTGAAAATTACTCATCTGAAATTCAAGCTCAAAAGGCTTTAAGCCAAAAAAGTACTACGTATTACAAGCAGTGTGATTGAAGTATCTTAAGGCTACTACGCCACTTTATAACTCAGTCAGCAAACAAAAAAGCCCGCCCTGTTTTACACAGGGCGGGCTTTTAAATATTAAAGCTAACGGTTAAAACAACGCGTTTGCTTTATTTACAATGTTCTCTACTGTAAAGCCAAAGTACTCAAACAGCTCACCAGCAGGTGCCGACTCACCAAAGGTAGTCATACCTACTACTGCACCATTTAGGCCTACGTACTTGTACCAGTAATCAGCAATACCTGCTTCTACTGCTACGCGGCGTGTAACGGCTGCCGGTAGTACGCTTTCTTTGTACTGTGCGCTTTGCTCTTCAAATACATCAGTACATGGCATAGATACAACACGTACCTTTTTACCTTGGCTGCGTAGCTCTGTTGCAGAGTCTTGTGCTAGTTGCACCTCAGAACCTGTTGCAATAATAATTAGCTCTGGCTCGCCGTCACAGCTAAGGATGTAACCACCCTTTTTAACATCTGCTAATTGCTGAGCGTCACGCGCTTGTTGCTCAAGGCCTTGGCGAGTAAAGATAAGTGATGTAGGACCATCTTTACGCTCAATAGCTTGTTGCCATGCAATTGCCGACTCAACTTGGTCACACGGGCGCCAGTTGTATAAGTTTGGCGTTAAACGCATGCTAGCAATTTGCTCTACTGGTTGGTGAGTTGGACCGTCTTCACCTAGGCCGATTGAATCGTGCGTGTAAACAAAAATGCTTGGTTGCTTCATTAGTGCAGCCATACGTACCGCATTTTTTGCGTATTCAACAAACATTAAGAACGTTGCACCGTAAGGAATAAAGCCTTTATGAAGGGCAATACCATTCATAATTGCCGACATACCAAACTCACGTACACCGTAGTAAACGTAGTTACCGCTTGCATCGTCTGCAGTTAGCCCTTTAGAGCCATCCCAAATTGTTAAGTTTGAGCCAGCTAAATCGGCTGAGCCACCCATGAATTCTGGTAATAACGGGCCAAATGCATTTAATGCATTTTGCGACGCTTTACGAGATGCAGGATTTGCAGGGTTTGCTTGTAGTTGCTCTATGTATGCTTGAGATTTTTCAGCCCAATCGCCTGGAAGTTCGTTGTTAATACGGCGCTTATATTCAGCTGCAAGCTCTGGGTATGCTTTTGCGTATGCTGCAAATTTTTCGTCCCAGCTAGATTCAAGCTGTTGACCTTTTTCTTTGCTATCCCACTGTGCGTAAATATCATCAGGGATTTCAAATGCACCGCCAGACCAGCCTAAAAATTCGCGAGACGCTGTAATTTCGTCATCACCTAATGGCGCGCCGTGACAATCGTGGCTACCAGATTTATTAGGTGAACCGTAACCAATCACTGTTTTACAACAAATTAGTGATGGTTTGTCGGTAACACTTTGAGCCTCTGCTATTGCAGCACTAACAGCATCGCTGTCGTGGCCATCAACGTCACTTATTACATGCCAGCCGTACGCTTTAAATCGTGCTGGTGTATCGTCGCTAAACCAACCTTCAACTTCACCATCGATTGAAATACCGTTGTCATCCCAAAAAGCCACTAACTTGCCAAGGCCTAATGTGCCAGCAAGTGAACATGCTTCATGAGAAATACCTTCCATTAAACAACCGTCACCCATAAATGCATATGTGTAGTGATCAACAATGTCGTGGCCTTCACGGTTAAATTGTGCAGCAAGCGCTTTTTCAGCAATCGCCATACCTACCGCATTTGTGATCCCCTGACCTAGTGGGCCCGTAGTAGTTTCAATTCCTGGTGCATAACCGTACTCAGGGTGGCCTGGCGTTTTAGAATGCATTTGACGGAAGTTTTTAATTTCATCAAGTGGTAAGTCGTAACCAGTTAGGTGCAATAGAGAATAGATAAGCATTGAACCGTGGCCGTTTGAAAGAATAAATCTGTCACGGTCAGCCCACTCTGGATTAGTTGGATTATGCTTTAGATAATCGCGCCATAATACTTCTGCGATATCGGCCATGCCCATTGGGGCTCCAGGGTGGCCAGATTTGGCCTTTTGTACTGCGTCCATTGACAAGACGCGAATAGCATTTGCAAGTTCTTTGCGAGATGGCATGAATTCTCCTACCTTTATGTGTATTTGCGCGGGTACTTATGTGTTCGTTAATACCCTTAAGTAACTTAAGAGCTGTTATAGCAACCATTCTTACTTAATGTGGGTGCAGTGTGCAATTAAAAACCCCATAAAAATGGGCTATTATGAATATTTTTTAAGACCAAAAAGTTATTACTCATTTTATTTAGACGTCTAGGCGTAAAAACACTATGCAAGGTGTTTTGTTTTAGATAAAATACGCCCCTTAATTTTTTAGCGCTAATACCGACGTTTGTGAAGCGCAATATTTGTGAGCAGAAATACAATGGCAAAACATTTATTTACTTCTGAATCTGTTTCTGAAGGTCATCCGGATAAAATCGCCGATCAAATCTCTGATGCGGTACTTGATGCTATCCTAGAGCAAGACTCTCATGCCCGTGTTGCGTGCGAAACTTACGTAAAAACCGGTATGGTTATGGTTGGTGGTGAAATTACCACTAGCGCATGGGTTGATATTGAAGAAATTACACGTAAAACAGTACGTGAAATTGGCTACACGCATTCAGACATGGGTTTCGATGCAGACTCGTGTGCAATTTTAAACACTATTGGTAAGCAGTCTCCTGATATTAACCAAGGTGTTGACCGTACTAGCCCAGAAGAACAAGGTGCTGGCGACCAAGGCTTAATGTTTGGTTATGCATGTAACGAAACAGAAGTACTAATGCCTGCGCCAATTACTTACTCACACCGTTTAGTACAGCGCCAAGCGCAAGTACGTAAAAGCGGCGAGCTTAACTGGTTACGCCCAGATGCAAAATCTCAAGTAACTTTTGCATACGAAAACGGCAAGCCTGTAGGTATTGATGCAGTTGTACTTTCTACTCAGCACGCTGAAGAAATTTCGCAAAATGACTTAGTAGAAGCCGTGATGGAAACCATCATAAAGCCGGTACTTCCTGCAGAGCTTATTACAAGCGCGACTAAATTTTTCATTAACCCAACGGGTCGTTTTGTAATTGGCGGACCTATGGGCGACTGTGGTTTAACGGGTCGTAAAATCATCGTAGATACATACGGTGGTATGGCACGTCACGGTGGTGGTGCTTTCTCAGGTAAAGATCCATCAAAAGTTGACCGCTCAGCTGCATACGCTGCACGTTACGTTGCTAAAAACGTAGTTGCGGCTGGCCTTGCTGATAAATGTGAATTACAAGTATCTTACGCAATTGGTGTAGCCGAGCCTACCTCTATCAGCGTTGAAACCTTTGGTACAAGCAAGCTTGAAGAAGGTCGTTTAATTGAGCTTATTCGTGAGCACTTTGACCTACGCCCTTACGGCTTAATTCAAATGCTTGATTTAGAGCGCCCAATTTACCAACCAACAGCGGCATACGGTCACTTTGGTCGTGACGAATTCCCATGGGAACGTACAGATAAAGCAGACGCACTTCGCGCAGCTGCTGGCCTATAAGCCAAAATGCATTAAATAATAAACGGCCCTTTTAAGGGCCGTTTTTATATCTAAAGCAAAGGCTAATTATGCGCTTTATATCAATTGCATTAATTTAGTTGTTTATCATAGCACCCAGTAAATAGTGCAATAACAAAGGAATTTACGGCGTACAGTTATTTTATATAAATAATTTTAACGCAGTCAGTGCGCTATTTAATACGCTAAACTAATCGTGTTTTGAATTAAATTGGTATTAACTAGCCCTCGAATTTCGTACGGTTTTAGGTATATACTCTTTGCATAATAAAAGCTTAAGGGATAAGTAAATGGCCAATAATTTTCGCGTTATGTTTGTAGGGCTCGCCGAGGGCACTGAGGCTAAAACGGCCTGCGTAAATTTAGCAAGTAAGCTAAAAACGTCTGAAGATAAAGTAACTCAGTTTTTTAATGGCAAAGCACTCTTTGCACCTAGCAATAAAGACAAAGCCTTAAAGCAGGCCAAATTACTGGCAAGCCTAGGCATTAAAAGCAAGTTACAAGCCACAGGTGAGCTGCCCACTCAAAGCCCTAGCGCAGCTAGTCAGCGTGATGAACGGATTTTTGATGCCCTTGATTACATAACGAGCAGCTTGATCCGCCTAGAAGAAAAACTAGAAGAGCTAGAACAAAGGCTTCCAACCAATGAGCTAAAAAGCCCTACAGACGAAAGTGATGAGTGGCAAGAAGATGATCTTATGCTTGACGAGCAGCTCGATGAACCCGTTAAAACGCGTAGCAATACTTTGTTATATTCACTGATTGCCACTGCCGTTTTACTACTTATTGTGCTTGCTGTTTACTTAGCTTTTCCTGATTTAGTGTCTATTTAATCAAAGGTGCGTAATTACAATGAGCAATAAACGTACACACATACGCCAATCTATTCGCCAATTACGCAATAATCTATCAAAAAAACAGCAAGAAAAAGCCGCGGCACAGTTAAAGTTGAATTTTACTCAACAGCTAAATAGCGATAAAACAGCCTCAAAAAAACATATAGCCATTTACTTTAGTAACGATGGAGAATTAGATACCTCATTGTTAATTAATGAGTTATGGGAAAAAGGCCACACCCTTTACTTACCCGTTATACACCCATTTAATGGGGCTACTTTGCTGTTTCAACGCTATGAAAAAAACTCACCCATGAGGGCAAATCGCTATGGTATCTTGGAGCCTAAGCTGAACTGCTCTCAAATATGCCCATTAACTGATTTAGATTACTTACTGATGCCACTTGTAGCATTTGATAATCAAGGTAATCGATTAGGAATGGGGGGTGGATTTTACGATAAAACACTGGCGCAATTACACGCTTACAATTGGCAAAAACCGCAACTTATAGGCTTAGCACATAGCTGCCAAAAAGTAGATGCACTGCCAATTGAATCGTGGGATGTTCCACTTAAAACCATTATTACTCCCGATAAAATTTATCACTGGTAATAAACACCCACTACACATTTGAAATATGAGCATAACAATGACGCAAGACGAATTAAAAAAAGCAGCTGCGTGGGCTGCACTCGAGTTTGTAAAAGAAAACACCATTGTTGGTGTGGGGACAGGCTCTACCGTAAATCATTTTATTGATGCCCTAGGCACAGTAAAAGACACCATAACGGGTGCGGTATCTAGCTCTGAGGCTTCAACAGCGCGTTTACACGCGTTAGGTATTGAAGTGTTTGAGCTAAACGATTTAGATGCTCTTGATGTATACGTAGACGGCGCAGATGAAATTAATGCCCAAAACGAAATGATCAAAGGCGGCGGCGCAGCACTTACCCGCGAAAAAATAGTCGCAGCCGTTGCAAAACAATTTGTTTGTATTGTTGATGACACAAAATTAGTAGATACATTGGGCGATTTTCCGCTTCCGGTAGAAGTTATACCCATGGCACGCAGCTACGTAGCGCGTGAATTATTAAAACTTGGTGGCGACCCTGTGTACCGCCAAGGCGTAGTAACCGATAACGGTAACGTTATTTTAGATGTACACAATTTAAGTATTAGTAATGCCAAACAACTTGAAACACAAATTAATTCAATTGTTGGCGTAGTTACCAACGGCCTATTTGCGATGCGCGGCGCTGATAAAGTGATTATCGGCACTAAAAATGGGCCACAAATTAAATAGGATGAGGTTATGAGTAAGGTATCGTTAGCAAAAGACAAAATTAAAATTCTCTTGCTTGAAGGTGTTCACCAAAGCGCAGTAGAAACGCTTAAACGTAATGGTTACAGCAACATCGACTACGTAAAAACATCGCTACCTGAGGACGAACTTAAAGAGCGTATTAAAGATGTGCACTTTGTAGGGCTTCGTTCTCGTACTCATATTAACCAAGCAGTTTTAGACTCAGCTGAAAAGCTAGTAGCCATTGGTTGTTTTTGTATTGGTACTAACCAAGTTGACTTAAACTCAGCTCGCGAGCGCGGTATTGCGGTATTTAATGCACCGTTTTCAAACACTCGTTCAGTAGCTGAGCTTGTACTTGGCGAAATACTATTACTATTACGTGGTATTCCAGAGCGTAATGCAGCAGCGCACCGTGGCGGCTGGTTAAAAACAGCAACCGGCTCGTTTGAAGCGCGCGGTAAAACGCTCGGGATTATTGGTTACGGCCACATAGGTACACAGCTTGGTATTATGGCTGAAAACATAGGTATGAACGTAGAGTATTACGACATTGAAGATAAGCTCTCTTTAGGTAATGCAACACAAATTCATAACCTAACACAGCTTTTACAGCGCGCTGATATTATTAGTTTACACGTACCAGAAACACCGCAAACTAAAAACCTAATTGGCACAGCAGAACTTGCCGTAATGAAGCAAGGGTCAATACTAATTAACGCTTCACGCGGTACTGTAGTGGATATTGATGCACTTGCCGAAGCACTTAGCGAGAAAAAGCTAAGCGGCGCAGCTATTGATGTATTCCCCGTTGAGCCAAAATCTAACGAAGAAGAATTTGTATCGCCACTGCGTGAATTCGACAACGTTATTTTAACGCCGCACATTGGTGGCTCTACCCAAGAAGCGCAAGAAAACATTGGTATTGAAGTAGCCGGTAAATTAGCTAAATACTCAGATAATGGCTCAACTATTACAGCGGTTAACTTCCCTGAGGTTTCGCTTCCAGAGCTTGCTAACCGTAGCCGCTTATTGCACGTACACCACAACCGCCCTGGCGTACTTACGCAGATTAACCAAGCGTTTGCCCAGCACGGTATTAACATTGCCGCTCAATACTTACAAACTGATGAATCAATTGGTTATGTAGTTATTGACGTAGATACCGATCAGTCAGAAGTTGCACTTAAAGAACTAAGTGCAGTAGAAGGTACAATTAGAGCGCGTATTCTTCACTAAAAGATGAAGTGTAAAAAATAATTAAATAAACACCGTGTTTAAAATAAATACGGTGTTTTTTATTTTAAAGCTAACTTAACTTTAGGCTCTCATTTCAACGCATTTACCTAGGTGCCCATTATAAACCTTGAGTAGCGCCTTGCTTAAACAGTTTCAAGTTTTCATAACCACTTATACTTTCACAGCTGATGCTATCCTCGCATTTACCTCCTTTAATACGACTCGATACGGCGGTTCGCATACTAGGCATATTTTTTATATTAGTGATAAAATTACCCATTGTTTGCTTTTCTCTAACAACGGTTATACGCTCAATATCTTTATTTTCAGGCTCTCTTGGTAAATCAATGCCTAAAGCGGCAAGCTTTAGTTTTGCCCTTGGGTCTTTTATAGCCGCCTTTTTATAATGCTTAATTGCTTTTTCTTTATTGGATTGACCTAAAATTGCTGATTCATACACTTTAGCTAGTAAAAAATTTGCCCTCACATAGCCCTTATTTGCTGCCAGTTCTAGCTTTTCTTTTGCTTCTAAAGCATCATCTTTTGTCGGGTTATTAGTTAGCATATATGCTGCAATATAATAATTTGCTTTTGGTAACTTTTTAGCGGCGTGTCGTAAGTTTGTAAAGCCAAGGCTTTTATTAACTTCACCACCTTGGCCTTCAATCATCATTATGCCAAGTTTAAACTGGCTATTAGGCAGCCCCCAACGAGCGGCTTCATAAAAGTACCTTCTTGCTTTTTTTAAATCTTGCTCTACACCATAACCATTATAATAAAAAGTGCCCAACATCTCTTGAGCAAGTGGGATCTGTTGACGTGAGTATCGCTTTAGTTTCTTAAACTCTTCCTTACATTTTTCTGAAGAGCATGACTCCACCTTGATATTGTGCTCAAAATTAGTTTTTGCTGATAAGGCAGGCGAAAGCGATAAGATTATTACTTGGGTAAGAATTAAAAATAAGCGCATAATTAGGTCCATTTCCGTATGTATAACTAATACACTAGCCAAACAGAGACTAAAAAACAAGCAGTTCAACCAATGAAAAAGCATTTAAAAACAGATTATTATATTGCATAAAAAAGCGTGAGGTATACCCACGCTCTAACAACTTTATTGTTTGCAGCCAACCATATAGGCAACTACAAAGCTAAAACGACTTTACTCGCCTTTAACTTCTAAGTTAACGAATTTAACTAGCTCTTCTGGCTGGCCAGCTAACATCATTATTTGCTGGTTTACTTCCATCATAGTTTTACCTTCAGGCAATTTTGCCGATATGCTTAATGAGTTTAAGCCTTTGGCAAAATCAGTCAGCGCCTGTGCAATTTCTTCAGTTACGGGAGCTTGCTGTAACTGTTGCTGTAGCGTCATTTGCATTTGCTCAAGCGTCATACCTTGTTTTTCAAGCTCGCTCACAAATAGCTCTTTTAATTTGCCTTGGTTATTAAGTACTAAATTAATATTTCGTGGCTCAAGCTTACTCATAGCTTGCATAACTAAGGTTTGCTGTTGTAACTCTTGCTCGTAAGTAAGCGGCGTGTCACCTGCTTCTTGCTGCGCTTTGCTTATAGCAAGGGATGCGTCCATTAATGCTTTAGAGTTAGCAAGTCCTACATCCATATTAAAACTAGCAATATCTTTTGCATCAAGCTTTAAAACTACGTCGCTGTCGCCAGATTGTTCATCGTAATCGAGCGATGAGCTTAAGTCGTAACTTGCAGAGGCAAGCATTTCGTTTGTATCTGCAGGTAGTTTTGCTACAAAGTCTTTATCGAACTGAAAGCTTTTTACTATAAACGATGTATGTGGCGATATTTTATCGGTTTTGTAACCGGTTACTTCAATACTTTGAATATGCGCTACGTTATCACCTTCAGGGCTAATTACTTCCATGTTAGTAATTTCAACACTTTTAGAAATAACACTTGCCGATAAACCCGCGTATTTAAATGTTGCACCGGTTTGATCGCTCACTAAAGCAAGCTGCTTGTCTACTTCGGTACGTACTTCTTGAGTTGCTACATAGTTTGCGTAGCTAACACCGCCTACGCCAGCTGCAACAATGGCTATGGCTATTACGAGTTTTTTCATGCTATTTCCTTATTCTGATCTGTATATAAATTGTGTTTGCTCAAGAGTAACATTGCACAGCAGCCGCTGTAAGCGTTAATTAATTAAACTCAGTAACTCGTGCACGGTTTTTACTGGCGTAATTTTAGCCCCTAATCCTTCCATCGATTTATGGTAATTACGAAACGGGATAAATATTTCAGTAAACCCATGCTGTGCCGCTTCTTTAACCCGTGGTACACCGCTGTCGATTGGGCGCACATCGCCGTTTAAACTAAGCTCTCCCATAATGCAGGTTGTACGCGGTACAACAAACTCGTTTAAGCTGCTTAAAAGCGCGGTTACTAACGCTAAATCAATACAGGTTTCGGTTTCATCGATTCGTAAGCCGCCCACAATATTAAAAAACGTATCGTGAAATATTTTAGTTTTGGTGTGTTTGCGTAAAATACCAGTGAGCATTTTTATTCGGTTCATGTTTAAACCCACGCACACACGCTGCGGAAATTCGGCTTCGGTTTCGGTGGTTAAACATTGAATTTCGAGCAATAAGTTACGGTTACCTTTTCGGATACACGTAATAGTAGAGCCTGGTGATTCAGTACTTGATCCCGATAAAAAAATCTCGCTGGGGTTATCAACACTTAGCATGCCGCGTTCGCACATTTTAAAAATGCCTACGGTATCAATATCACCAAAACGGTTTTTGTTAGCTCTAAGCGTACGTACCTGTCCATCATTCGTGTCAATATGCAATAAGGCATCCACTATATGCACTAATGTTTGCGGTCCTGCAATTTCGTTGTTTTTATTTACATGGGCAATAATAAACATAGTGACATCGTTTTGCTTACAATACTGAGTAAGCGCTTGCGCGGCACTTTTTACTTGCGAAGGCGAACCAGGGCTGCCATTTGCAGTATCGGTTACAACCGCCTGAATAGAGTCGATAACAGCAAACTTAATTTTATTTTTATCAAGTTCTTCAATAATGGTTTCTACGCTAGTTTCAGAAAGTAAATAAAGCTCATCGGCGTTATAGTTAAGCTTTAAGCGGTTTACACGGTTTTTAAACTGCGACAACGACTCCTCAGCAGTACAATAAAGTGATGGCATACGCTGCGACATTCTGGCTACTAAATCAGATAACAGCGTTGTTTTACCTGCCCCTGGGTCGCCCGATATAATATTAACCGAGCCCGTGGTTACGCCGCCGCTTAGTACACGGTCAAGCTCGCCTATTTCTGTTAGCTGCTTTTCGGCCTCGGTGGTGGCTACATCATCAATTTTTTTAGAGCCACCACCAATACCACCTGCATAACCACCAACCGTTGCTCGCGCAGCGGCTTTTTTACTTTGCCCTGCAGAGGGTTTAAATTCTGCCAACGTGTTCCACGCACCACAGCGACACTGACCTTGCCAACGTTGGTAGTTCATACCACACTCTGTACAAACAAATTCTACTTTTGCCGCCTTAGCCATTTATAACCTTACCTACTATTCTTTAATTTAAAATGCATACATTTAGTTGTTTATTTTATCATGGGGAGAACGACATAGCAGCGCTACATTGCTAAAGCCACTCTAGGATCTATATTAGAAACAAACACATGTAATTTTCTCTTTTACTTTAAGTTAGGGCATACTTATTGCTTTTAAATACTTTAAAGTAACTTGCCAACAAATTGGCATTTAACACATAATAACAAGAGTTAAACTGTACTTACACGAAAAATCGTACCTATATTAATAACATAGCACGATGTTACGTTTATTGAATTTTTCAAATAAATGGACTTTACAGTATACCTACTTTTCAATTAGACGGTGACGATTTATAAATGGCTGAAGACATACTGCTCAAACACGAAGACCTCGTAAATGAGCTAAAAACCTATTTAGGTAACGCAAAGTTCGACCTAATTTTCAAATCTAAAACAGCAGGTTTAACAAAGCCTGAGCAGTTTTTAATGAAAATGGAAATGTCGCGCCTATCTCAGCCAGTTGCCCGTTTTGTTGACCTGCGAGGCTTAGTAACAGGCCAAGTTCGCCCGTATGAGCACAATGGTAAACAACACTTTATGGATGACACCGCCATAGAAGTATTTGAGGCAGCCTTAAAACAACACGGCGGCTATACTTTAGCGGTATACGAAGCGGTAATGAATACCGAAAACAACCATCGCGTACTACAAAAACAAGCACAAGAGCAAAGTGATACACAAGTTGAAAACGACACTCTGACTACCAGCGTAATAAAATTTGCCTCTTATGAAAGCCGCTCTGAGGAGCGAATGAACTACTCGATTAAAGTTAAAATTGAGTACAACGATAAGAAAAACATTGCCGCGAGTACCTCAGATATCTCTTTGAGTGGTTGTAAAATTAAGCTTCCTACCCGCCAAATTATAAAAAAAGGGCAGCTAATTGCCATGCGGCTAGTAGGGCTTGAGCAAGATTTTGAGCTAGGCCTTAAAAATGGCATTCAATATGAAGTAGTTGCAGTAGAAAACATATCTCGTGAATATAACCACATTCGTTTAAAGCGTACTTTTATAGAAAAAAATGAAGCATTCGATAATTTTTTAGATAGCTTTATAAACGGTAATAAACGCCGCTATAAAGTGAACTTAGATAACACCCTAGATGCAGTGGTTTCAAAGGGTTATGAGCAATATTATATTCCGCGCGTTACCTCTTTATACGTGTTTTTAAGTAAAAAAGGCGAACAAATTGTTCCTAGTTTAAGCCTAACCACTGAAAATAATATTTTTATTCAGCGCTATTTTACTGATGAACGAAAAGTGCCCTGCTTATATAGCATTTTAAATAATCAACGTATTAGCCAAATGCTTACCCAAGTAAACGCAGTAAAAGAAGATTACTTATATACGTTTACTCATGTTTCTGCAGGAAAAATCTATTACTACTCAGCCACGCGTACAGAGCTTAATAACAACCCTAAATTAAGAAACCTGTTTTTAGGGTTTGGTAGCCAAAAAGACAGTTGGCAATGCTTTAAGTTACAAGTTATGCCAAGCCACCCTGATGATTCGTTTATTCCATTATCGTTGCCTAATTCGGCGGGTAAAAACATAGAAAAGCTTAATAAGCCACCTTCTCCAAGAGTGGCAGGCCTTATAAAAGATGTAAAATATATTGCGGTTTTAACCGCCATTGGCAACAGTGAAGAACAAGCGCATTATAAGAAGCAGCCCTACGATAAGGCGTTAGTTAACCAGCTTAAACATTTTGGCCACGCTAAGCATAATAAGCCTCCTTATTTAGATATTGTGCCACTAGAGTATGTAAACTTACGCTCTCACAAACGATACTTATATAAAACACCTGCCGAGCTTACGTTTGAGGATAAGCAGTATCAGGCTCATACTCGGGATTTTTCGGTTATGGGCTTGCAATTAGAGTCAGACTCGCCGGTTAGCTTTAAAAAAGGTGATATTGTTTTACTGTCTTTCCCCGATTTACAAAAAATAACTAAAAAGCATAATTTAAGTGAGCTTAAATACGAAGTGATGGCAATTAGTAAGTCGTTAACGACCATTAATTTAAAAGCCAACAGAGTTGCTGACTTACCACATGCAGGGGTTAACTTTTTTACCCAATTAATTCAAAGTAATAAAGATAAATTAAAAGTGTCTGAAGAAGCCCCTAAAATAGAAGGCCTTTCTACCGCACTGAGAAATATGGTGACCAAAAGTGTGTGCCAATTCCCGCTTTATTTACATAAAGAAGCAAGCCACTTTATTCCAGGTGCCATAGGTTTTGGTTTATATGCCAGCCCAATTCACGTGATTTTACAAAATTTTGGCTTATTAAATAATAAAACTGACCTAAGCCATATTTTAACGCAGCAACAAATTATTGATGTGATCACCCCAAGCATTAAAGATCGTAGCCGACAAGACCCGCCTTTGCCATTTACACTCGCAATTAATTTTGACCCTAAACAAGATAACATTGAAAAGGCTGTGACGAGCCAATGCGTACTAGGCGAAAACTATTCAAGCTTTAGTGAGCAAATTAGCGCAGGCGTTAAATCTGAGCTGGTATTTGTTATGCGCTTGTACTTATCGCGAACGGGTCGCCCAGATACAGACTACCTATCAAACGAACTTAAATATGTAAGCCAATATGCAATGCACAAAGCAAAAGACATAGAAGAAGCGCTGTGGGCAGTATCTGGGGTGGGTGATATTGTAGATATAACCGACGAAGCGCTTAGCCATTTAGAGTTAGATCAAAAGCAGGTCGCTCAAATGGGCCGCAGAAAGCTGTTATGGTTAAACCGCTTGCGCTAAGCGGCTTAA
>NZ_DCYU01000060.1:0-7305 GCF_002331165.1 Pseudoalteromonas sp. UBA2102 | reverse complement strand
CTTAAAAGTTTATAGCGTGCTAAATAAAGCGTTAGCGGCGTTATAAACTTCTCAAATAGAACAACTACATGTCGAAATTTATGCCTTGTTATCACGCTATTTATCTGTCGCTCTAAATAACTTAACCCGATTGGTATAACTTATTTTGGTGGTTATTCTCAGGTTACTTCTTTAAGGGAATAGCCAACATATACAACAATTGCAGTAACGAGCCCTGACATATAGCCGCTTGAGCTTGCTCCACCACTTTTGGTTTACCATGTACGGCAACACCTAACCCTGCTTTTTCCATCATTAGCAAATCGTTTGCACCATCGCCAATGGCTACCGTTTGCGTATTTGCTAAGCCCAGCTTTTGCTGCAGTGTTTCTAAAACAACCGCTTTTTGCTGCGCATCAACAATGGCACCAGAGACTTTTCCTGTGAGTTTATTGTTTGCAAATTCAAGCACATTAGCGTGTACTTCATCTAAATTAATCAGCTGCTGCACACGCTCGGCAAAGGGTACAAACCCGCCTGATGCTATAGCAAGATACCAATTATGCTGCTTTAAAATTTGGCATAACGCTTTAATACCTGGCATTAATGGTAAGGTGTTTTTTAAGTCTTCAATTAAGCTTTGCTCTATGCCGGCTAACTTTGCTACACGCTGATTTAAACTTTCGCTAAAATCTAGTTTGCCCGCCATTGCAAGCGCGGTCACCGAAGCCACATCGTCATATACATCTGCTAAACGTGCAATTTCATCAATACACTCTATGGTGATGGCGGTAGAGTCCATATCCATAACCAGCAACCCTGGCTCATATAGGTTAGGTGGCGTTGTAACTTGCACTAGCTGAAAATCAAGCGTGTTTGCAAACTCTCTTAGCGCAAGCGGGTTAATTTTTTGCTCTGCCTCTGGGCTATAAAAACACAGAGCTGGGGCTAACCCTAAGTCGGGCTGATATTGACATACAGCGGTTACTTTAAGCGCGTGCGTTTTTAGAAAGTCGATAATACTCGTTACATGCTTCAGTTCAAAATCGCCCGCAAACGCAATACTAAATAACCCAACGGTTTTATCTGGTATTGTTTGAGCAGGAGTAAAACTCCCTTCTTTGTAATCAAACCATGTGTTTAGCGTTAAAGAATGTAATGCTTGCTCAGCAGCTGGCTGTGCCATGTTCATTTGCGACATGGGTTCTCCGTGTTTGTTATTTATTTTTCTAATTTGGCGTATCAATTAGGGTATTCATAACGCTAAATTCGCCATCGGGGTAGATTTAAGGTTATAGTTAGCGTAGTTGTAACATCAAATCAAAATGCTGTCAGTAGCATATACGGTGACTATGAAAAATAACCATATAAAAAGCCCTTTGTCTGCATCACAAAGAAAGCGAATCGTTCGCTTGTTATTGGCTGCGGGCTGTTTTGTATTACTGAGTTTTGTAGGTGTTAACAGTAGCTTTGAAAGCCACCAACTACTTTATAATAGTGCCGATAATACTGCCAAAAGCTTAACCTCATTTATGGCTCTTAATGCTAAAGAGCCATTGCTTGCTAAAAATAAGCCACAGCTTAGAGCTTTGTGTAATGATATAAGCAAAGACGAGTTTGTACTTTCAGCCACAATATACGATCAGCAAGGCGTACTTATAGCCAGCAGCGATCACTGGCAATCGCACCATATATTTGGCCAATTGCCAGAGTCCACCCCAGGGATTAGTAAACTAAAAACCCCATTTGTTGAGCCTGTTATAAGCGACATAGATAAGCCTTTAGGCTTTGTATCTATTACTTATTTAACCCGCGCGGCGATATCTGACAGCCACAATCACTTTCATGATTTAGGCAGGCAAGTTTTATTAATGCTAGTAATAGCCTGTATTTTTACATGGCAGCTAGGGCGAGGCCTAAAACGTTGGCAGGTAAATCGCTATATGCAAAAAACCTCAGAGCAAGAATCGTAAAGCTGCTGAACAAGTTCGGCTTTATTACTATTTGGCTTTAAGCTGCATAAAACTTCAAATACAGCAGGAATATGCGCAGGGGTGTTAATTTCTCCCTGATGGCCACTTAATGGCATTGAGGGCGCGTCCGTCTCAAGCACTAAATGCTGCGGTTCTATTTGAGCAATTACATCACGGGTTTTTGCTGCTCGTTCATAAGTAATAACGCCACCTACACCTAATTTAAAGCCCTGTTTAATATAATACTGTGCTTGTTGCATGGAGCCTGAGTATGCATGTATCACGCCGCCATATTTTGGCTTGCAGCGCTTAAACGCATGCGCAATTAAATCATGGCTTTGCCTGTGATGCACAATAAGCGGCAGCTGGAGCTCGTTAGCAAGGGTGATGTGTTGCTCAAATAGGCTGGTTTGTTTTTCAAGGTCATCAATACTTCTATCAAGCCCGCACTCCCCTATTGCCACCAGCTGCTTTTTATTGGCTTTTGCAAAATCGAATAACTGCGCTAAGTGAGCATCTTTATGCTCATCTAAAAAGTAAGGGTGAAGCCCTGCGGCAATATGTACTTGTGGGTATTTAGCTTTAAATTCAATTAGCTGCTGAGATTGCGCCAAGCTAATACCTGGCACAACAAAGCGCTCAACACCTTTAGCCATACACTCTTTTATGAGTGATCCGCGGTTTGCGTCAAACTCAGTAAAATCGAGGTGGCAGTGGGAGTCTATAAACTTCACAGCGTAAACCGGTTAAGGGTTTAAACGTGTTATTTGCCAGCTATTATCGGTTTGGCGCTGATATATAAAGCGGTCGTGTAAACGGTGTGCGCCGCCTTGCCAAAACTCTATTTTAGTAGGCACTACGCAGTAACCGCCCCAAAAATCAGGCAATGGAATTTCACCATTAGCAAATTTACTCTTCATATTGGCAAAGGTTTCCATAAGCACTTTGCGCGATGAGACCGGCCTGCTTTGCGCTGAGGCCCATGCTGCTAATTGGCTTTCTTTAGGGCGCGATAAAAAATATTTA
The DNA here is from genome assembly GCF_002331165.1 of Pseudoalteromonas sp. UBA2102. NCBI lineage: Bacteria > Pseudomonadati > Pseudomonadota > Gammaproteobacteria > Alteromonadales > Pseudoalteromonadaceae > Pseudoalteromonas > Pseudoalteromonas sp. UBA2102. The sequence goes on along the minus strand of NZ_DCYU01000060.1, from coordinate 4,327 downwards.
GCGACTGCAGCCGTCGGTAATGGTTTTGCCTCACCGTATACAATCACTTGGCGCTCCATATGATGCCACGGAAAATGTAGCGATATTTTGTTATTGCCTTTTAGCTCTTGCGCTTTACGTGAGCCGGTATTAGTAAAAAATACAAACCCGTTATCATCTAAATGTTTTAGCAATACAATACGCTGTGAAGGTTGCCCGGTTTCATCAACCGTTGCCACAACCATGGCCGTTGGGTCTGGAATATTACTGCCCACAGCATGCTCAAGCCAGGTTTCAAATTGTTTGAATGGATCATCTTGCAAGTTATCTTCGCTTAGCGCGTCTTGCAGGTATTCACGGCGGATGTCTTCGAGTTTCATAAACAAATCCTTCTCTGTTTATTAAAGCGTATGTGGGTAAGTAAGGTCAGGCAATTAATAGTAATCAGTAATAAGAACAATTTTATATTTTGGGTTAGTGCTTGGTTAATGTTGGGTTTCGTTTCACTCAACCCAACCTACGGTGCTATCAGCTATCAGCTATCAGCTATCAGCTATCAGCTATCAGCTATCAGCTATCAGCTGTCAGCTACAAAATGATCAACTTACAAAAGTTCGTCAAGTAAAGCCTAAAATCATCTGCAAGTGTAGGAGTGCTAGCAAGGCGGTAAAACTATTTATGCCAAGGAGCATACGGTTTGTATGTGACTTAGGCTGAATAGTTTTACCAACGCAGCTAAAGCGAACTACACAACTCAGATATCTGCAAGTGTAGGAGTGCTGACAAGGCGAAGTGCTTTTTTATGCCAAGGAGCATACAGTTAGTATGTGACTTAGGCTAAAAAAGCACGACAACGCAGTCAAAGCGAACTACACGCAGCAGAAGGTTCACCTATGTAGTTTAGCCTAAGACAAGGCATCCACCTCCTACTTATCCCTATGAGCATACGATTTGTATGTGATTAGGGTAAGTTGGGGTGGATAACGCAGTATTAGGTTAAAATACGACGGTGATTACATTTGCTCCATGACTTCAATGCCTAACAAATCCAATCCTGTTTTTAGCGTATCTGCCACTAAATTACATAACACTAAACGGCTGTCACGTACGTTTGGCTCTACGCCTTCTTTTAGTACTGGGCAGGCTTCGTAGAATGTCATGTATAGGCTAGCTAGCTCGTATAAGTAGCTACATAGTACGTGCGGAGTAGCCTCAGAGATCATTAAATCTAGGACTTCTTCAAGCTGTAGCAGTTTAAGCGCGAGTGCTTTTTCTTGCGGCTCGGCTATAGCTACATCTGCATTTAGCGTAGCGGCATCGACACCTGATTTACGGAAAATACTGCGCACACGGGTATAAGCATATTGTAAGTAAGGTGCTGTTGCGCCTTCAAAGCTTAACATGGTGTCCCAGTTGAATATGTAATCGCTGGTACGATGCTTAGAAAGATCAGCGTATTTAACAGCGCCAATACCTACTTTACGCGCAATTTCGCTGCGATCATGATCTGATAAATCAGATTCACGCTCAGCAAGTTTTGTTGCTGCACGGCTAATTGATTCTTCAAGTAAATCAGCAAGTTTTACTGTACCACCTGTACGGGTTTTAAATGGTTTACCATCGGCGCCCATCATGGTGCCAAACGGGCAAAACTCATAGCTTGTTTCATCGCGTAAAAGGCCTGCTTTACGTGCGGTAAGCTCTACTTGATTAAAGTGAAGGCTTTGGCGTGCATCAACAAATATTAAAATACGCTCAGCACCTAAGGTATTTGAGCGGTAGTTACACGCGGCTAAATCGGTGGTTGCATATAAAAAGCCGCCGCCAGATTTTTGCACAATAAACGCCGATGGCTCACCATCTTTATTGGCAAGTTCATCTAAAAACACCACTTGTGCGCCTTGCGACTCTACCGCTATGTTTTTATCTTTTAACAGGCTAATAATATCGTTAAGCTCACTGTTGTAAGCACTTTCAGCCATAATATCGTCTTGGGTAAGCGTTACGTTTAGACGTTTGTAAACTTCTTCAGAGTGCTTAACAGAGGTCGCTATAAATAGCTTCCATAGTTTTTCACAGTGCGCGTCGCCGCCTTGTAGTTTAACTACATAGTCACGGGCTTTATCGGCAAAGCCTTCTTCATCGTCAAAACGTTTTTTAGCATCGCGGTAAAACGTTTCTAAATCAGCAAGCGCTACCGACTCTAAGTCTACGCCTTGGCTAATTTGATCTTCTAAATGCGCAATTAGCATACCAAATTGTGTGCCCCAATCGCCCATGTGGTTTTGACGAATGACTTTGTCGCCTCTAAATTCAAGCGCACGTACAATCGCATCACCAATAATGGTTGAACGCAAATGGCCTACGTGCATTTCTTTTGCAAGGTTAGGTGATGAGTAATCTACCACGACAGTTTGCGGGTTTGCGTGCTCGTTTACAGCCAGTTTTGCATCGCTGTTAGCTGCTTTTACACTGTTGGCTAAAAACTCAGGCTTTAAATGAATATTAATAAAACCCGGGCCGGCAATTTCTGTTTTTTCAGCGATGTCGGTTACATCTAGGTTATCAATAATTTTTTGCGCAAGCTCACGTGGGTTGCTTTTCATTTTTTTAGCGGCGCCCATTGCTCCATTAATTTGGTAATCACCAAACTGTGGGCGTGTGCTTTGTGTAACAGCTGGGTTTGTGTCTTCTGGTAGGCCTGCTGCGGTCATGGCGGCAATGGCTTTTTCTACTAAAATAGTACGAATGTTCATTATATTATTTACCTTTGTAAGCCCGCCATAGCAGGCTTTCAGTTAACTTTAGTCAGTCGATTCTAGTTTTCGCGCGTATGGTTAAAGGTTACCTCTGGGTAACGCTCTACCGATAAGTTAAGGTTTACACGGCTCGGTGCTATGTAAGTTAAGTTATCGCCACCATCGAGTGCTAAGTTGCTTTCGCACTTACGTTTAAACTCTTCAAACTTTTTAACATCGTCGCTGCTTACCCAACGTGCCGTATTTACATTTACGCCTTCGTAAATTGCATCTACGTTGTACTCAGCTTTTAAGCGCGCTACAACTACGTCAAACTGAAGAACACCTACCGCGCCTACAATTAAATCGTTGTTAGTAAGCGGTCTAAATACCTGTACAGCACCTTCTTCAGAAAGTTGTACTAAGCCTTTTAATAATTGCTTTTGTTTGAGTGGATCGCGCAAACGAATACGACGAAACAGCTCAGGCGCAAAGTTAGGAATACCGCTAAATTTAAGCTTTTCGCCTTGCGTAAAGGTATCGCCAATTTGAATGGTACCGTGGTTATGCAAACCAATAATATCGCCCGCATACGCATCTGCTGCACGCTCACGATCGCCCGCCATAAAGGTTACCGCATCAGAAATACTAATTTGCTTACCAAGGCGTACGTGGTTCATTTTCATGCCTTGGCTGTATTTACCCGACACAATACGCATAAAGGCAATGCGGTCACGGTGTTTAGGGTCCATGTTGGCCTGAATTTTAAACACAAAGCCGGTAAAGTTTTCTTCTGTTGCGATTACTTGGCGGTCATCTGTTTCGCGCGGTAATGGCGTTGGTGCCCATTGCGTTAAACCATCAAGTACATGGTCTACACCAAAGTTACCAAGGGCTGTACCAAAGTACACCGGAGAAAGCTCACCTGCTAAAAACAATTCAAGATCAAACTCATTTGAGGCACCAATTACCAGCTCTAGCTCTTCACGTAATTGCTCAGCGAGTTCTTCACCAATGGCGGTATCGAGCTCTGGGTTATCTAGGCCTTTTACAGTGCGAACTTCTTGAATAGTATGACCTTGGCCTGTTTTGTATAAAACCGCTTCGTCGTTATGAATGTGATAAACACCTTTAAACTCTTTACCACAACCAATTGGCCAAGTAATAGGCGCACAGGCAATATTTAGCTCTGTTTCTACTTCATCAAGTAGTTCCATTGGGTCACGAATATCACGGTCACACTTATTCATAAAGGTAACAATAGGCGTGGTACGTAGGCGCGTAACTTCCATTAGCTTACGGGTACGTTCTTCTACACCTTTTGCGGCATCAATAACCATTAAACACGAATCTACTGCGGTCAATGTACGGTAAGTATCTTCTGAGAAGTCTTCGTGTCCAGGGGTATCAAGTAAATTAACCAGCGCATTGTTATACGGAAACTGCATTACAGAGGTAGTAACCGATATACCACGCTCTTTTTCCATTTCCATCCAGTCAGACTTTGCATGCTGATTAGAGCCACGGCCTTTTACAGTACCGGCTTTTTGAATCGCTTGTCCGAACAAAAGTACTTTTTCGGTGATGGTGGTTTTACCAGCATCCGGGTG
>NZ_DCYU01000139.1:0-11509 GCF_002331165.1 Pseudoalteromonas sp. UBA2102 | reverse complement strand
TTGGCCGCTCGGGAACCCCTCCAATGCAACGGCGCTGATAATAGCAAACTGCGTATTTAAGTAAAGAAAAAAGCTAAAGAAATTTGAAATAAAGCCGATAAATATCTACCAGTTATCATAATCGGCTAAAGACTATGCAAATCGATGATTTGTTAATCACAGAGAGTCAACTAAAGACTAGGCTAAATAAAAGTGTGCATGAAAATCGCAGAGGCGAATTCTCACTTTTATTAGCGATGCTATCGCACGATGTGCTGGATTTTAGTCAATTTCACTTGCCAAAAAGTGAAACGCATAGTGCTTATGTAGACGAAGAACAGTTAAGGGAGCGCTTTGGTGCTGGACCAAAGCAATTATTAGCTCCCGAAAAATTTGATATGACCATAGGGCAAGAGCACGCGTCGATGATTGTTCAACAAGGCGAGCAAGCAGGCATGAAAGCAATAAAATTAAGCCACTGCTTAAAGCCTGAGCCACTAGCGATTAGAGATGACAAGTTACATATTCCTTTAACAGTAATCGATAATTGTGAACTATCAGTACGCAGGCGCTTAAATGACACGCACACCGCGCTTGCAAGTCCACAAATGGACGCCGCAGCATTTTATGACGATTTAACTAATGAGGCTATACATAAGCCATTGCTTGTTGCTAACGCATAAAAATAATTTAACACTTGTGCGTTTTAAAAGCCTAAAACACCTTATATTTAATAACCGGTTATGCAATAAAATAGAACAATTCTTTTTTTGTTTAAAAAAAGCATCCACAAATTAAATGCAATTGCTATAATGGCTGCAAATGGTATGACTTGAGTGCCATTATCATTAAATCAAGGTAATTAGGAACGTAATGAAGAAAACATTCACGCTAAATCATGAGAAAATCAAATACCCTCGTATGGTTGATGCTGCAAAGCATGAAGTGAAAAAATATTTGAAAAGAGAGCGCAATAAAACGCTACCTGTTGAAGCTGATTACTGGGCGTTTGACTGTAAGTTTGGCACAAGTGCCGATGATGCCGAAGTTGTTCACGTAGCTGAAATTAACAACAAGATCAGCGAAATCGAAAAGCAGGCGCTTACTTCATTCTATGTTGAGATTTTAGCTAGACCTGCGCAGCGTGAATCGTTCGATCTAGATGATGATGAATAACCAATAGCAATATTGTAGAAAATGGACCTAGATGGTCCATTTTTGTTTATGGCAGTTATTAACGTGTTTAGTGGTATAGAGTAGCGCTTAAATAAAAAGCTATTTTATGCTAAGTGTTTAGCTTATTTTATACACTGTGACACTTTTTATATTTTTTACCGCTTGCACATGGGCAGGGGTCGTTTCTGGCAACTTTTATATCGGCGGCCGGATTAATAATACCCTCTAAATAACGCCATTCACCGTCCTCTTTTATAAAGTCTGATTTCTCATCTAATTCACAATATAAGTTTTGGTAAAAATAATACGCGTTAAAGGCAACATAACCTCGCTCATCACTTTGCTGCGTATCGCGCACAACTAATTTTACAAAGCGGCAGCTATTGGCAAAGTCAGCAATTTCATTTACTGGGTTTTGTGCTTGTTTTTCTTTGGCGTAAGTTTTAAATACATAAGATGCATTTTTTAATGCATAAGCACTAAAGCGCGAACGCATTAGTTGCTCAGGTGTTGTTGGGGTTTTTATATCAAGATGATAAGGCTGGCAACAGTCGCCATAATTAAGCTGACTGTTGCATAAGCAAGCGCTAGTACTAGTTACACTCATAAAATACTAATTAACATAAATTAAAAATGCATTTTACCAAGCTTATTGAGTAAGTGATATTGCTGTAGTGCTGGTTTTTTTAGTAAAGCAAAATAGCTTAGCGCTTCTTTTGTTTAAATTAAGCGATAAATTAACAAGCTGCTGCTCACTTACTATATCTGTCCACGTAATAATGGCTGCAAAGTTCCCATTATGAAGTGCTGAATTAAGTACATACTCTAAATTTACTAAATGCTTTTGTCTTATTACAAGCAGTTTGCTGGTATCTATAGAGCAGCTATCTAGCAAGGCTTTACTAGGCACATGGTCGGGCGCAATCAGTAAGGTCCACGCGTTAGAGCTATTGTATTGGTGCAACACTTTTAGCATCTCAAACGTAGCAGAAATTTCATCTTCTACTTTTATTAAGTTTACCGACTCACTTTCATTATGTTGTTGGTAGCTTTTAACGGTTCTTACGGTAATTGGCTGTAGCATAGGTCTCACTCACTGGGTTTATATACAGTACATGTATACAGTAGTTTATACAGTTGTTGTGTGCAAGCGTTTTTTGTTATTTTTTATACAGTTAATGGTTTTAAAAAATAAATAATAAAAATAACACTTTAAAAACAGTGTGTTATAATTTAAGTCGTGTAAGTGAAAGCTGAGGGTGTTTGCAGTACTGTATAAAGTGTAGCAGCGTTATACAGTACTTAAGGGATGGCTATACAGTTATTTTAGTGTGTTTTACAGTGCTTAGCTGTTAGCTATACAGTAGTTAGTCATTTTTTGGGATTAAGTGGGCAAACTGAATTTGGTGGATTTGCTCATACAAACTGGCTGCATAGCACTGAGCGTCTTTAAGACGTTTGGTGTCGATATATTTTCTTAAATCATTTAAAGCAGCGGTTGCCGGTTCATAGCCTTGGCTGCTGGCTAAACTCAGCCATGCTGCTGCGTGAAATACGCTTTTTGGTACGCCTTGGCCTTTGACAAAAAATAACCCTAAATAAAACTGGGCGCGATGATTTCCGGCCATTGCGGCAAGGCGCATCCACTTAGCTGCCAACGGTGCCTGGTTATGCTTTAAATAATACAGTGCTTTGTTAAGTGTTGTTTGCTCACTTACATCACTCTTGTTTTCAGCGCTGTGGTTTGTAGGCTGTGTTACAAAATCTAAAATATTGTTTAATTGCTGCTCTAAGTCTTGTCCGCTAGGCTGAGTCTTATTCATATATTTTCTTTTTTATAGTTTCTACGTCAACAGTTTAGTATATCGCAAGGTAAAATGTCCTGTTTATACTTAATTTTATGGTAAAATCACGTCACTTTTTACTATCACAAGTCTATTATGCTCGAAGCTCTATTTAAACTCCGCGAAAACAACTCCAATGTGCGACGCGAAAGCATTGCTGGAATCACTACTTTCATTACTATGGTTTACATTGTATTTGTAAACCCTGCAATGCTTGCGGAAGCAGGCATGGATCAAGGTGCTGCATTTGTTGCTACCTGTATTGCGGCTGCTATTGGCTGTTTTATTATGGGATTGTGGGCTAATTACCCTTTAGCACTTGCGCCGGGCATGGGTTTAAACGCATTTTTTACTTACGGTGTTGTACTGGGCATGGGTTATAGCTGGCAAGCTGCATTAGGTGCGGTATTTATGTCTGGTTGTATATTTTTAATATTAAGTTTGTTTAAGGTCAGAGAGTGGATAATTAATGCTATCCCTCTGGTTTTAAAGCAGGCTATTGCCACTGGTATTGGTGCGTTTTTAGCGTTAATTGCGCTTAAAAATGCAGGCATTATTGTTTCAAGCCCAGCTACATTAGTACAGCTTGGCGATATTACTTCGGCAGGTCCTTTATTAGCTATTTTAAGCTTTTTTGTCATTGCTGCTTTGCTTTATCGTGATATAAAAAGCGGCGTACTTATTAGCATTTTGCTAGTAACGGGCATTGCGTTAAGCCTCGACTTAGTTGAGTACCACGGCGTAATGTCAATGCCACCGTCTATTTTACCTACCTTCATGCAACTTGATTTTGCAGCAGCCTTTGAGCTTTCTATGCTGAGTGTAATCTTTGCGTTTTTGTTTGTTGATTTATTTGATACATCAGGCACGTTAGTTGCTGTAACTCAAAAAGCAGGCTTAGCCGATGAAAAAGGCAATATGCCACGTTTAGGGCGTGCTTTAAGTGCCGATAGTACAGCTACTATTGCGGGTGCAATGTTAGGTACTTCTACCACTACTTCTTATATTGAGTCTGTGGCCGGTGTATCGGTTGGTGGGCGTACTGGCTTAACAGCTGTTGTTGTGGGTATATGCTTTTTACTAATGATGTTTTTTGCGCCGCTTGCGCAAATGGTGCCGGCTTATGCAACAGCGGGTGCTATTTTATACGTTGCGGTATTAATGCTGCAAAACCTTAAGTTTGTAAACTGGGATGACATGAGCGATGCAATTCCGGTAAGTGTGGTACTACTTATGACGCCGCTTACATTCTCTATTGCGCACGGTATTGCTCTTGGTTTTATATCGTACACTGCGGTTAAAGTACTGTGTGGTAAACGCGATCAGGTTAGTATTAGCGTGTGGATTTTAACAGCGTTATTTATTATCAAGTTTGCATTTTTATCGTAATAGCTAATACCCATTCTTTTAGCTAAGAGGCTTAGTTTGAGGGTGGGTAAACATTTATTATTTAGTGTCTATCGCTCATGCCGCTGCGTTGTTATACCTTGCGTATCTATGTTGTGGTAAATGAGCGTTTATAATGTAGTTAGCGCTAGGTAGTGCCTCAAAATACGTTAGTATTTACCCATTGGTAAAAGCTTAACAGATACAAAAAAGCCCATAAATTATGTATGGGCTTTCTTTTGGGTATTTAAAATTACCATTTCTTTTTAGGTGCAAATAATACGTCTAAGTCATCTTGCTCTGCTTCTGCTTTTTTCTTCAAGGCAGTGGCATTTGATGCTTTTAGTTCGGTGCTTATTTCTTCTAAATAGGCTTCAACTTCTTGGCGTTTTGCGTTTACGTATTCATCAGAATAGGTAACGGCACTAAGTGTGGCATAGGCTTTTTCAAAATATTGCCTAGCAGAGCCCACCATGCTCGCTGAGCGAGCAGATAAACCGCGTTTAATTTGGCTTTCTATATTAATTCTGAGTTGTAACTTTTCTAGGCGTTTATCTTCTGCTGCAAATATTTGGCTATCTACACGGCCTTTACTGTGTTCAGAGCGCATAATAACTCTAAGCTTTTTTATGCCCTGAATTAACGAGACTAACTGCTTATCGTTACTTGGTAACGATAAATTGTCGCTGCTATTACCTTGTACTGCACCACTTAGCTTTTCTTTAGCTTCGTTCATTCTGCTTTTTAATGCTTTAGAATTAGGTGAATGGTTCACCATAGCGTTAAGTGCTTCGTAACATCTACGTTGTAAAACGCGTATAATGTTTTCAGAAAGCGGAATATTAGCGCTATTCATAAGTGCTTCTTCGGTTTCTTCAATTATCGCTTTTTGTTTTGTTAATTCTTTGCGACGTTCAATTTCTTGCTTTTCTTTATGCTGCTGTACAGCGCTTACCCACAGTGCAATCACTATCAGTGCCACTATAAGCACAATTATAATCGAAACGATCATGGCTTAATTCTCGGATTCATAATCTATTTTTTTATATTACATCAAATATATGCTTTGAGGGTAGCTTTGCGCTGATTAACTTAAAAATATGTTAAAAATTAGATATAAGAATAATGTATTATAAGTTGAACCTGAATAAACATCGCTATCTGCAGCGGGTTTATTATGCTAGCCTTAATGCTTAAATAATGAAAATATACGTGCTTACTTTGCCAAGTTTTAACTAAATTAAACTTGGTTTTGCTTAGTATTACCATCATATAAGCTTAATAATAACGTTAAAAACTGCAACCATGAAATTACAACAACTTAGATACATCGTAGAAGTTCAAAACCATAAGCTAAACGTATCAGCAACTGCTGAGAGTTTATTTACCTCACAGCCTGGTATATCTAAACAAGTGCGCATGCTTGAAGATGAGCTAGGTGTACAAATTTTTGGCCGCAGTGGTAAGCATTTAACGCATGTAACGGGGGCCGGCGAAGAAATAATTAACATTTCTCGCGAAATTTTATCTAAAGTCGAAGGTATAAAAGCGGTTGCTAATGAGCATACGCTGCCTGATCAGGGTAAACTAAATATAGCCACAACACATACGCAAGCACGTTATGCTTTGCCAAGTGTTATTCAGGGCTTTATGAAAAAATACCCAGCTGTTTCGCTGCATATGCATCAAGGTACACCACAACAGATTTCTGATGCAGCAGCGCGCGGTGATGCAGATTTTGCCATTGCAACTGAAGCACTTCATTTATACTCAGATTTAGTTATGCTGCCTTGCTATCATTGGAACCGCAGCATTGTGGTGGCAAAAGATCATCCTCTAGCACAAAAGGCCGACAATTTAACCGTTGCCGATATAGCGCAGTATCCGCTTATTACGTATGTATTTGGGTTTACTGGGCGCTCTGAGCTTGATAAAGCATTTAATGCGCACGGCCTTGAGCCGCACATTGTGTTTACTGCAACCGATGCCGATGTAATTAAAACTTATGTAAGGTTAGGGCTAGGTGTAGGTGTAGTCGCTTCAATGGCCGTTGATCAATTAAGTGACACAGATTTAGTGTGTATTGATGCCAGCCATTTATTTGAAGCTAGCACAACTAAAATTGGCTTTAGAAAGGGCAGTTTTTTACGTACTTATATGTATGACTTTATTGAGCGTTTTGCCCCGCATTTAACTAAAGAGCGAGTAGAGCGAGCAAGCTTATTACGTAATCAAGAAGATGTTGATGCGTTATTTGCCGACATAGAACTGCCGGTAAAATAGTAAGACTTTAACTATATAAATACTAAAAAACCGCGTATTGCTAAAATACGCGGTTTTTTGTTTTTATACGCTTAACATTCAATAATGTTTACCGCTAATCCACCGCGAGCGGTTTCTTTATATTTGGTTTTCATGTCGTTACCGGTATCGAGCATGGTTTTAATCACTTTATCAAGCGACACCTTTTGCTCGCCACTGCCACGTATTGCTAGGCGAGAGGCATTAATTGCTTTAATGGCGCCCATGGCATTGCGCTCAATACACGGTACTTGTACCAATCCGCCTACAGGGTCGCAAGTTAGGCCTAAATTATGCTCCATGCCTATTTCGGCGGCGTTTTCAACATGTACTACATTACCACCAACAATTTCGGTGAGTGCGCCGGCAGCCATTGAACAGGCAACACCTACTTCACCTTGGCAGCCTACTTCTGCGCCCGAAATAGAGGCATTTTTTTTGTATAAAATACCAATCGCCGCTGCGGTTAATAAATAGCGTGTGGCTATGTCGCGGTCCACTTCTTTAATAAATGTGTGGTAGTACATTAAAACGGCCGGCAATATACCCGCAGCACCATTTGTTGGCGCCGTGACTACGCGCCCACCTGCGGCATTTTCTTCATTTACAGCTAAGGCAAATAAATCCACCCAATCCATTGCTCTGAGTGGGTCATTACTCACTTCTACATTTAGCTTTAAATACAAACTAGGTGCACGGCGTTTAACTTTTAAACCACCTGGTAAAATTCCCTCAGTGCGCATGCCACGTTCAATACAGGCTTTCATTACTTGCCAAATATTAAACAGCTCGTCTTTAATATCGTCTTCTTTGCGCAGCGTTTTTTCGTTATGCATCATTAAAGTAGATACACTAAAGCCTGATTCTTTACACAGCTCTAGTAAATCTTTTGCACTTTCGAACGGGTAAGGAGCCGGGTTTTGTTCGCGTATATCAAGGGCTGCTTGTTTTTCGTTTTCAAATTCTTCATCGGTAACAATAAAGCCGCCGCCAATAGAGTAGTACACTTTGCTATATACTTTTTCGCCATTGTTTGAGGCAATAATTTCCATTGCATTAGAGTGCTTAGGTAAGGTTTTGCGGCGATGAAAAACAATAGCCCCTTGCTTAGGAAAGTTCGCTTTATGGGTTTGGTTGAGGTATATCACTTGCTCTTTTTCAATGGTGGCAAGGATATCGTCAACTAAATCGGCATCTATTGTTTCTGGGTCGTAGCCGGCAAGCCCTAATATAACGGCTTTACCAGAGCCATGGCCTACGCCGGTTTGACCCAGTGAGCCATAAAGCTCTACCTTTATATCGGTAACAGAGGTTAAAAGTTGTTGCTCTTGTAGGTCATTAACAAATAAGCGCGAGGCACGCATTGGGCCAACGGTATGTGACGACGATGGGCCAATACCAATGCTAAACATATCAAATGCACTGATCATATTATGGGTCTCTACTATATTTACTCAGCCCTGGAGCTGTTCTTTGAACGGTCGAGTATCATAACGTTAATTCTATATTATGTAACTATTTGCCAATAAGTTTTAAACTGGTAGGGCAAGCTGTTTTGTAAAGTTTTTTATAATGCTAGCCGTTGCTCCCCACAGTAATCCGTGCGGTGTACTAAACCCTTGCAAGTTGATGTTTTTGCCAAATCGCTGAAAAGGAATGGGCTGCCAATTGGCCTCGTTTGAAAGCGCAGTAAGCGACAGTAAAAAGCTAGCTTGCACTTCATTATAATCATTCTCCCATACTGTGTGTTTATCAAGTAAACCTACAAATGGGCTAATGCTAAAGCCCGTTAGGGTAGAGTATTGCGGCAGCTGACCGAGCACTGTGACATGACTTGGCGCTATATTAAGCTCTTCATGTAGTTCTCGAAGTGCTGTGGTACGCAGGTGCTTATCGCTTTGCTCAAACTTACCGCCGGGTAAACAAATTTCCCCAGGGTGGTGATGTAAATAAGTAGGGCGTTTGCACAATAAAATATGCGCGTGGTTATCAACATCAATAATAGGCAGCATAACCGCACTGGCACGCTTTTTACGGGTATCTTTTATTTGATTTGGCGCGGCAGTAGGGCTTAGCTGAAACCGCGCCATAATATGTTCACTATTCAAAGCGTTCTACTGTTTTAATAAAGGAAGTATTTTATTCACTTTATCGTATGTTTCTTGGTATTCCAATTCGACTTTAGAATCAGCAACAATACCCCCGCCGGCCCAGCAATAAATATGCTCGTTATGACAAACCAATGTCCGAATTGTAATACTGGTGTCCATATTACCGCAGGCGCTTAAATACCCTATAGAGCCACAGTAAATACTCCGCCTATGAGGCTCTAGCTCTTCAATTATTTCCATTGCTCTAATTTTCGGTGCACCGGTGATTGACCCTCCGGGAAATGCAGCTTCAAGTTGATCAACACACGTTTTATTCTCATCGAGTTCGGCCGTGACAGTACTGACTAAGTGATGAACAGCTGGAAAGCTCTCAATAGCAAACAGTGATGGCACCTTTACAGAGCCAGGCTTTGCCACTTTGCCTAAATCGTTACGCAGTAAATCAACAATCATTACGTTTTCTGCGCGGTCTTTGGTTGAGTTTTCAAGGGCCCTGGCTTGTTGTTGGTCTGCGATGGCATCGGCCATACGTGGCAAAGTGCCTTTGATAGGTTTTGTTTCAACTATGTTGTCGTGAACTGCAATAAAGCGCTCGGGCGATATTGATAAAATGGCACCTCCTGGGTGGTTTATGAAGCTCGAGAACGGCGCTTTATTTGCTATACGTAATATTTTATAGGCTTGGAAAGGATCGCCTTTAAAGCTAGCACTAAAGCGCTGCGCGAGGTTGATTTGATAGCAATCACCACTTTTTAAATAATCTTGTATTTGCGAAAATTTATCAGCGTATTCATGTTCGCTCATATTTGATTGCCAATCACTGGTGAGCGAAAACTGTGCAGGCGCTACATCGTTTGCTAAATATTGCTGGTAGAGCGCTAAACGATTCACTTCAGGTTGAGAAACGTAAAACCAGCTTTGCTGGTGTTTATCAAATATCAGCGCATCTAAATAAAGGCCAATGGCCATTTGTGGCAACGTTATATCGTGTTTTGCCGTGCGTGGCATGTGCTCAATAATACGCCCTAAATCGTAACCAAAATAACCAAGCCAGCCGCCAGTAAAAGGCAGGTTATTAGCGGCTTTTTGCGCGCTAAGTTTACTTAGCTCATCGTTCATTATTTTAAAGGGGCTACGCGAGTCAAGTTGCTGATTAAATACGCTTTGATTGTTGTTTACTTCTAAAATAGCGTGAGGCTCTATTGCAATAATATCAAAGCGACTATTTATGTGCTCGCTATTAGCTGAGTCTAGTAATACGGCATAGGGTAAATACGCAAAATGCGCGAAAACATCAATGCAGTTTTGTGTTATGGCTAATTTTACACAATTTTTTTCATTGTTTAGCATTTACTGCCCCTTTAAGAACTGGCTCGAAACGGGCTGGGAGGGTATCATAAGTCAAATTTTTTTGGCAGCGTTTAGTATCAAATCTACGTTGTAATTAAAACAGTGCAAACCACCGTCACCGGTTTGGTATAGATTACGCTTAAGCGTAACGCTAACTTAAGGAACCACTATGAGTACAATCCGTCAGCAAGACTTTATTGATAGCATTGAAGATGCGTTGCAATATATTTCTTTTTATCATCCCCTTGATTTTGTTCAAGCGCTAGAAAAAGCCTATAACAAAGAACAAAGCAAGGCTGCAAAAGATGCAATCGCGCAAATTTTAATTAACTCGCGTATGTCGGCTGAAGGCAAGCGTCCATTGTGTCAAGACACGGGTATTATTACCTGTTTTGTAAAAGTAGGAATGGATGTTAAGTGGGATAAAACAGATTTAACTGTACAACAAATGGTTGATGAAGGCACACGTCGCGCATATTTAAACCCAGATAATCCACTACGCGCTTCTATTGTAGCTGACCCTGCAGGCACGCGTAAAAACACCAAAGACAATACCCCATCAGTTGTTCATATTGACTTAGTGCCAGGTGGCGAAGTAGAAGTAATGGTTGCAGCGAAAGGCGGCGGCTCAGAGAACAAAAGTAAAATGGTTATGCTAAACCCATCAGACGACGTAGCTGCATGGGTAGAAAAAACGCTACCGACGATGGGTGCAGGCTGGTGTCCGCCTGGCATGCTAGGTATAGGTATTGGCGGTACCGCCGAAAAAGCAGCGGTAATGGCCAAAGAGTCGTTAATGGACCCTGTTGATATTCATGAGCTAATGGAGCGCGGTGCACAAACGACAGAAGAAAAATTACGTTTAGAAATTTTTGAACGTGCTAACAAGCTAGGTATTGGTGCACAAGGTTTAGGTGGTTTAACAACGGTTGTTGATATTAAAGTAAAAACTGCACCTACACATGCGGCATCAAAACCTGTAGTGATGATCCCTAACTGTGCTGCTACGCGCCACGTACACTTTACATTAGATGGATCAGGCCCTGCAGATTTAAAAGCGCCTAAGCTAGAAGACTGGCCAGAAGTCACCTTTGAAGTAGGTGAAGGAACGCGTCGTGTTAATTTAGACACGCTAACTAAAGAAGATACTCGCGAGTGGAAAATGGGTGAAACTATTTTACTCTCAGGCACTATTTTAACAGGCCGTGACGCTGCCCATAAACGCTTACAAGATATGATCAATTCAGGTGAAGGTTTACCTGAAGGCGTAGACTTCGATAATAAGTTTATTTATTACGTTGGCCCAGTTGATGCTGTAGGTGATGAAGCTGTAGGCCCTGCAGGCCCTACAACCGCAACACG
>NZ_DCYU01000112.1:0-4365 GCF_002331165.1 Pseudoalteromonas sp. UBA2102 | reverse complement strand
ATGTAAGTCATTAGAATAACGCAGGAGCAGTTATCGAGCCCACTAGGTTACAAACCTCGCGCCGCGATTTGATCGCCCCTAGATTGAACAAATCTCAATCCGCAAAGATCAACACGCCCTATACACGTAAATTTAAAACACCTAAACATACTGCTATCCGCTTAAAGCGCTATGGCATCTAGTTTATTTATGCACCCTAAGGAACCCTATGTTTGATTTAATAAGCAAACGCAGCGCTAATTTAAAAAATGATGTATTAGCCGGCTTAACCGCCGTGCTTACGCTCATTCCCGAAGCCGTTGCGTTTACCTTTGTAGCGGGAATTGACCCAATGATGGGGCTTTATGGCTCGTTTTTTGTTGGCTTTATTACCGCCGTGTTTGGCGGCCGCCCAGGTATGATTTCGGGTGCTGCTGGCTCTATGGCTGTAGTCACCACCGCCTTTATTATTATGTTTGGGCTCGAGTACTTGTTGGCCGCCGTGGTATTAACCGGTGTGCTACAAGTAGTGTTTGGCGCTTTTAAAATGGGCAAATTTATTAGGCTGTTACCTCACCCTGTAATGCTTGGCTTTGTAAATGGCTTAGCTATTGTGATTGGTATGGCGCAATTTGGCCAATTTAAAGAAAACGTTCGCGTAGTTTACGATAAGCAACACGATATGTTTACCTACGCAGGCGATTGGATGCAACTAACCAGCCCTGCTATGCTTACCATGATGGGGCTAATTGCGCTAACCATGGCAATTGTGTATTTTTTACCGCGCTATACTAAAGCAATTCCTGCCCCTCTTGCTGCAATAGCAGTGTGTACGGCGCTGGTCACCTTTACTCCACTTGAGTCAAAACTTGTTAGCGATGTTGTGCACACGCAGCGTACTTCAATGATTGAAAAAGAGATCATTACTGAAAACTTTGCAGCTATAAAAAATCAAGTACCTCATGGGCAATACAGCGAAGTGGCGCAAAATATTGCACTTGAGCGCCCAACCGATGTGCAAATTACGGCTAAATGGCAAGCTAACGAAGCGCAAAAAGTAGCTGAGGGCTTAAAAGACACCATCGACCCACTTGATGGCAGTTTAAAAGGTGCATTACCGAGTTTTCACTTTCCGCAAATTAGCTGGGATTTAACTAATAGCGACTCGCTCGATGCACTCATTACCGTGCTCATGCTTGCGCTTATTTTGTCATCTGTGGGGCTAATAGAAACCCTTATGACGCTTTCGCTTATTGATGAAATAACACAAACCCGCGGCCAAGGTAATCGTGAGTCGGTAGCGCAAGGCTCGGGCAATATTTTAAGCGGTTTATTTGGTGGCATGTGTGGCTGCGCCATGATTGGCCAAAGCATGGTCTGTTTAAACTCAGGCGGCCGAGGGCGTGCAGCAGGTATTGCTACCGCTTTATTTATGCTGGTATTTATTTTGTTTTTTCCAAGCTTAATTGAAATGATACCGGTGGCATCTTTAATTGGCGTTATGTTTATGGTGGTTATTGCTACGTTTGAGTGGTCATCTTTGCGCTTATTTGGCCGTGTTCCAAAGTCTGAAATATTTATCATTATTGTGGTATCTACCGTTACCGTATTGCTCGATTTAGCCGTAGCCGTAGGCATAGGTATTGTTATTTCTGCCTTGGTTTATGCATGGAACTCTGCAAAAGAAATCCGTATTAAATGCAGTGATGAATCGCAAAGCGAAAAAACCTACCAAGTAACGGGTAATCTATTTTTTGGCTCAATAACCTCGTTTAAAGAAGGGTTTAATCCACATAACGACCCACAAAAAGTGTGTATAGATTTTGCCAATGCCAGATTGTGTGACCAATCAGGTATTGAAGCCATACATGGTTTAAGTGAGCGTTATAAAGCATTAGATAAAACGTTGTATTTGCGCCATTTGAGCCCAGAGTCTGCCAAGTTATTACAAAAAGCCGGTGATTTGGTTGAGGTTAACATTGTTGAAGACCCTAAATACCCTGTAGCCAACGACGCTATGGCGTAACACGTCACTTAGGTAACTCACTAAAAAAGCTCGGAACTTCCCGAGCTTTTTATTTTTAAGTCAATTGTTTAAATTATTTTAAGCTGGTAAGTTAGGCACGTACATGGACACCCACGCATAAAAGGATGTAACTATGCCACTTGTACAACTTATTCTATTTATTGTTTTTGCTGTGTTAACCACACTTGGTTTAAAAAGAATAACCGTAACTTAATGCTATTTGGCTTCATTGCTATATCGTTCACATTTGTGGGGCTCGACTTTTTCATAGGCGTAGATGAAGGGAAATCAGGCATTAATTAATCAAAAAATTTTAGCTTGAAAATTAAAGGGACTTTAATGCGCTTATACATACTGATTATTTCTTTAGTTATTTTTTTAAGTGGGTGCCAGAGCTATATTGCTTATCAAATAACTAAGCCTCCGCAGAAAGTTCTCCCTAAAGAATTTGAGAGCTCTATCGCTTTATCTGGAGTACAAACCCATTACTGTAGCAGCGAAGTAGATTGTCTTGATTTTAGGTTTATCTCACCTAAGGATATCGAAAGCTACCTACTCGATGGTAATACACTTTCGCTAAGTTTGATTGTTGAAGGAAGCACTGAAGATGAGGTTTTTGAATACCAACTTACTTCAGATAATTTATCAAACAACCAAAATAGCGGGCTTTTAATCATCTTTCCGGGGTATGGCGTAGACAGCTTGATTTACACCATGCAAGCAAGATGGCTTAGCCATGTCACTGGAAAAAATGTGATAGTGATGCCTGCAAGTAATCAATACGAGAAGTTTAGATTTGGCTTAAACTCGCTTGATGTGCTAGTCAATTATGTAAATAAAGAAAACTACACTGATATTTCCTTAATTAGTTACTCAATGGGCGCAATTGCGGGAGTTGAGTTGGCATCTAAGCTGAACATTAGTAAGCATATACTTTATGCCCCAATGATTAATTTTGAGGCCGCACTAACCACAATTGCTAACTTATCACACCCTATTTATAGCAAACTATTAGGCGATGATTATTTAAACGAAGTCGCCGCTAAGATAATTGAAAAAAGTGAAGTACCTCTTACTAAACTCGACATATTAAATAATCTAAATAAGACCCCGCATGCTAGGCAAACTTACATCTTTTCAAGTAATGCAGACAAAGTGAGTCCATATAATAGGTTGCTTACTCTTAACAACTCAAAAGTGAGCATGTATGAGGTAAAAGATTTAAATCATATTGAAATGGTTTCTTTAATTTCCACACAACAAAGGAATGTGCTCCTTTCCTTGCTTGATGGATAACTTCAACAGTCCTAATAATTGAGAAAAATACTGCTCGTTTTTTACTCCTAATACGTTATGGTAATAAATAACAATACATAACTAATAATAATGGAAGGAGCAGCCATGAATACCCCGCAATCAGATCATATCCCGCAAGAAGCCTTTGATTGGTACGACGAATACGCCCACGGTTTAATGGACCGACGTACATTTATGAAAAAACTAGGTGGGTTAGCTGCACTTGGTTTTTCAATGAGCGTACTAACCAGTGCCCTGTTACCTAATTATGCGTTTGCAGAGCAAGTATCATTTAACGATGATGATATTAAAGCCACCTACGAAGAATTTGATTCGCCAAACGGGCATGGTAAAGGCAAAGGCTACTTAGCAGTACCTAGCAAAATTGAAGGTAAACTGCCGGTTGTATTAGTTATTCACGAAAACCGTGGTTTAAACCCATATATTAAAGATGTAGCCAGGCGCTTAGCCAAAAAAGGCTTTATTGCCTTTGCACCCGACGCACTCTTTGCGCTTGGTGGCTACCCGGGCAATGACGATGAAGGCCGCGCCATGCAAAAAACCATGGACAGAGCTAAAATTCAAAACGATTTTGTAGCTGGGGCTCACTTTTTAAAAAATCATTCTAATAGTAACGGCAAACTGGGAGCTGTAGGCTTTTGTTTTGGTGGTTATATTGTTAATTACTTAGCGGCGGTTGAGAGTGGCTTACTGAGCGCGGGCGTGCCCTTTTATGGCACACCTGCCAGTGAGTCACTGCACAAAAATATAAAAGCGCCTTTAATGATTCAATTAGGTGAGCTTGATAAACGCGTTAACGCTACATGGCCTGATTATGAAAAAAGCTTAAAAGCTAACAATGTTGAGTACACTATGCACATGTACGAAGGCGCTAATCATGGTTTTCATAACGACTCTACTGGGCGTTATGATGAGCAAAAAGCAGAACTTGCTTGGCAGCGTACCTTAGCGTTTTTTAATGAAAAACTAAGTTAATAATAAGGTAATGCCACCAGCTTAAAATGGGTGGCATTTTTTAAGTTAATTGAGCTCTGTAATGTGTA
>NZ_DCYU01000070.1:0-14615 GCF_002331165.1 Pseudoalteromonas sp. UBA2102 | reverse complement strand
ACACTAAATATATCAATAGCAATTGCACTACACGATTGTATAGCGCTTGTTACAAAAAGATTCGCTGTTGATCTAAGTTTTGCTTTTTACAGGTGAAAAAAAAGGTAAGCCTAAGCTTACCTTTTAATTAACTCATTGCGGGTTATTAAAGCTCAAAGTCTTTTTTGAATTTTAAACCAAACTCGCTACGGTCATTACTGCGCATTACACCAACAAAACCTGACTGCTGTAAACGACCTACATCGTAAACCTCGTTTAATACGTTTTCACCGTATAAGGTTACTTCCATATCCCCATAAGGGTTAGTGTAAGAAATATTAAAACCAACTAATTCACGCGAATCAATAGTCTCGCTTTCATTGTAAACCGACTGGCCTTGCATTTCGCTTCTGTAAGAGTAGTTAGCGTTAAATGCAACGGTTGCACCGCTGTCTAAATCCATAAAGTAAGAAGGGGCAATCATTACAGTCCAACGTGGTGTTAATGCTGGTGAATCACCTTTACCAATACCTTGTACGCCTGCATCTACTTCTGTAATCTCAGAATCTAAGTAACCTACAGAGCTGCGAATTGTGAAATCGTCTGTAATGGCAACGGTAGTTTCAAGCTCAATACCTTGCGCTTTAGACTCACCTGCATTTTCAACAATCGTTACAAAACCACCGCCTGCAGTAGGGTCAGAAAATGGTAAAGCAAGGTCGGTGTAATCAGTTACAAATACAGCCAACATCATAGATACATTTTCATGTACTTGGCCTTTTAAGCCCATTTCGTAGTTAATTGCTTTAGTTTCATCAAACGATACAAACTGATCGGGGCCGCCAAATGGACGTGGAGGGAAACCGCCTGTTTGGTAACCTTTTTGAATTTGACCATATACATTCATGTTATTGCTGATTTGATATGATGCGTTTACATCCCATGTTACAGCGTCAAACTCTGCACTTACGTATTTACGTTCAGCAAATGTTGGGAAAATCGCATCGGCATCTTTCTCATCTTTTGAGTAACGAAGGCCACCACCAATACTTAAATCATCTGTTAAATCGTAACTTGTATTAAAATATACAGCGTATGAGTTTGTTTCTTGGTTAATTTCAAAATCGCCATAACCACCAAATGAAGGTGTAACACCATCGTTTAATAAGCCATTAGGTGTATTGAATGGGCTAAATACAAATGGACCTGAACGTGTAAAGCCATCTTCATTAAAGAAGTAAAGGCCTGATACAAAGTCCATATTATCGTAAGTCGCATTTAGTTGAATTTCAAACGAGTATTGGTCTGCACCACCCTCTTCTGGGAACTCAGATAAGTTAAGTGGTGAGGCATCATCATCAAGTCCACCTTCGTATTCAGAAGTACGGTAACTTGAAATAAATTTAGCCGTGTACGTATCATCAATTGCCCAATCAGCAGTAAATGACGTACCCCACCCTGAGTAAGACGTAGATTCAATACCAGCAACGGTAGTGCCTAAATCATCGGGGTCAGATGGGATCATATCCTGTGTTAATAAAGGAAAGTCACCATTAAAAACATCATTTGCATCAAGCGGCTCAGTTAACTCAATAGTGTAAGGCGATTGACCCGACTCATTATCAACACCGTCAAGTGAAAAAGTAAACGCTAAATCGCTATTGGCTTGCCATTTAAGGGCTACGCGACCGCTAAACTCTTCTTCTTCACCAATTTCTTTTTCTGGGTTAGCTAAATTGACAGCTTCACCCACACCATCGCGCGTTTTGTATGATGCACTTGCAGACATACTTACTTCATCTGTTAGCGAGTTATTAAAGTATACATCGCCAGCAATACGTCCGCGGCTACCAATTTTAGCTGTGGTTGAAACAATCCCTTCATCACCTGGTTGCTTAGTAATTACATTTACTGCGCCACCTAAGGTATTACGACCATATAATGTACCTTGTGGTCCACGTAGAACTTCAACACGCTCTACATTTGGTAACGATAAGTTTGACCCCATTTGACGGCCTAAGTAAACACCATCTAAATAAACACCTACACCCGGATCGGTTGTAATTATGTGATCTTGTAGACCAATACCACGAATAAACACAGAGGCATGCGCCGCATTACCTACACCGTAGCGAGTGATATTTAAGTTTGGAACGTATTTACCAATATCTTCTAGGTTACTCATATTGGCTTTATCAATTAGGTTAGCACCAATTGATGTGATAGCGGTTGGAGATTCAAACAAGCTCTCTGTACGTTTACGAGCTGTAACTTCGATTTTTTCAAACGCGTCTTGTTTTGCTGTTGTTTTAGCTTCTTCAGCATTTACTGAGGTAGTTAGTGCAGCGACAATTGCGAGGCTTAACTGTGAGAGTTTGCGTAGTTTCAAAATATTCTCCAAAGGATACCGTATAATTTAGTTATGCGAACTTATTGGCTTGGGCAATAAGTTTTGGGCATAAAAAAAGACGCCTAATAGCATCTTTCCTCTGGAAGGGTATTATATTACATATTTGTGAAGAAATGTATAAAAATTTTCATTTAATAAACATACAGGTACAAATTAATTATAACTTTTGATTATTGTTGGATAACCTACACAAAAAAATGGGCCTTTTGCTAAAAAGTAATCACGTTATACACACTCTAATTTTGTGCACCTTTTATGTTTACATATAGGAGAACTATTATTCCACAAAGCACATTAATCAAAGCTACGTATAGCTTATCGAACTATGCACTATGATTGATATTAACCAAAAATAGCAATATAGTATTACTATTGCATCTACGGACAGAAATTATGGATATTAAAAATACTCCAATACGCTATATAAAGTGCTTTAATAGTCCAGACTATACTTCACTTTTCTGTGTGGCAGCTAACTACAACATTTTATTGGTTAATTACCAAGCACTTAATGTAATCACAACTTATGAACTTATCAATAAGTTTATGCAAGATAACGGTTATAAAAGCTTAGTTATTTTTGATGTTCCAAAAAATAGTGACGTATTAGCTTTAAAAGAATGGCCTAATTTAAAGGGACTTTTTTACGAAAGTTCAGATGACTCACTTTTTCAACAAGGCCTTGAAGCTATTGAACAAGGTAAGCTCTGGTTTCCCCGTGATGTGACAGACAGCTGGATGAGACAAATGTTAGCCAGTGAACAGCAAACCACCCTGCAATCAAGTAACCTTACTTGTAAAGAAATTAAAGTATTAAACTTGCTTTTCTCCGGTCTACACTCCACCGCTATTGCAGATAGCTTATTTATAAGTGAAGCCACTGTCAGAGTGCATTTACATAAAATTTATCAAAAAATATCTGTAAAAAACAAACAACAAGCATTGCTGTGGTGCCAAAAAAACTTAAGTAAAGTCAATAATTGAGTGGGCTTATTTGAAAACGAATAACATCTGAATACTCTCCAGCGGCTTGACGTGTGAAGTCCTCCAATTGAATGCTAAGCGGAATGTAAAACTCAGTCTGGCCAGAATACGAAAAGTTTAGACTTGAAGCTTTTACTAAGTTAATTTCTTCTGAGCCTAACTGCAATGTATAGCTAATACCATATTTATTACTAAAAATAGAGTGTAATAAACGACTTTTATTCTCTGAGGTTACATTAAGTTGAACATCCGTATTAGTCACTATTTGTAAGCTAGGTAACATGGTGTATTTTTCTGCTGGCCTCAACTCCCCTAAAAAAACAGTGTTAGAAAAAGTGTTATAGCCTAATAAAGATAAGCTTGTGCGGGGTTGAATATTTGTTTCTATTTCAATTTCTACTTCATCAAGACTTTGCTTGTTCTCATCATAAAGTTTCAACTGAAGTCTATCTGTATAGTATCCAGATTTTACAGGGGTCCCTGCAGGGATCACTAACCTGATATCTACTGAATTATTGTTAAGTTTAACTTGGTTGTTGGTTTTGCTTAACAACTGATTTTCTAAACGAATTTGGTAATTAATAAATTGAGAATTACCTTTAAGAGCCCCTTGGTTTTGCGAAGAAAGACTAAAATACAAGGTACAATCCGTCGTATTTATTGTATCTACTCGAATTGTTTTCTCTGCATCGTTTTGTGATTTTACGTGATAAAAAGATAAGTCATCAAACAAATACGCTATTTCACCAATACTCGCATCGCACTGAGCATTAACTCTACTTGCCATAGTTAGTAAAAATATACTTATTGCTAAATACACAATTTTAATGAACATAAATAGCCCCTTTTCGTTGAAGTTGCTCTGCATCATGAACCTCTATTAAAAATGTAGTACTATCTTTATTTTGTAAGGTCACTTTATACTGACAAGGAGCAAGGCCAGTTATTGCAAAGCGGCCCCGCTTATTTGTGAAGAATGTATACTCTTTGGCCGATGCTTTATCTTGACAAATAGCCTTTCCCACCATTAAGGCTAAGGGGCTTTCGTCCTTACTCCGAAGAGTTGCAATAACAGAAATATTTGCTGCAGTCCCAATTATTGCTTTATGTCCAGTTTTGTATTTAGGGTAAAAGCTAAGCATGCCAGAGCCTATATCATAGCCAGGGGCTAGATCATCAATATCAACAGGAATGTTGATATTGTCATAAGAGCTCAAATCATTAAGTAATATAGTTTTGAAATCTCTATTATCAGCTCTATAGTCATTTTCAACTCGGCCTAATGTAATCACTTTATTTTCTAAACTTTTGTGGGCGTTAACCAAAGCAAAACTATCGTATATAGGCTTTCCAAATGCCCATGCATCATCTGCAAAAGCTATGCTAGATGAGAGGCTTACACGACTTTGATGATAAGCAGAACGAGCATTTAAATCTTTATAAAAACTTGCATGTTCAAGGTTAGCAGCAAAACGGTTTGCGTTATATTGCATGTTTAAATCAAAGATAGTTTTATTTAACTCGTTGCTCTCTAAACCAGCTCGAAAGTTCAAAGCACCGACAAAACGCTGATTACTGTCTTGAGTAAATTCTAGTCTCGTTTTATCACGCCTAGACTGGTGGGATAGTTTAACTCTATGCTGATTATTAAATTTATAGGTAAATGATAAATTTATACCCCACTCTCGCTCACCTTTTAACTCATCCCATTGCGCCCCTGCAGTATATCTCCACTGACTATTTACCAAGTCGCCTGAGAAATTGACTCCCAGCGATTTATCAAATTGAACACTTTGATGATCTCGGGAAATATTTGTAAAAAAAGAGGCTAACGTTCTATCGTTAACATAATAACTATAACTCGCCTGTGCATAGTGTTCTCTATAGCGGTTACTAAACGTATCTTGAGACCTAAAACCTAAAGCTGTAAAGTCTTTTGAACTGTATTCATAACCGAGCGTTAGCTCACTTCCTAAGTTGCTCATATTATAGCTACTATAAACAGTACGGTAAGCGTATCCTTGGCGTTCCGCGAAGCTAAATGCGCCCTCAAATGCCAGTTGGCCTATTTGAGCTGCATAGATTTGTTTAAAGCCAATTTGCTGAGCGTATTTATCTCCCTGCGCTGTAACCCCTGCAGTCCAACTTGGGGTCAGGCCATAATCCAGATAGGCACTGAGGAAGGGAGAATCTGGTTCATACTCGAGTTTATCGCCAGCCTCAGCAGGAACGCCTAAGTGAATTTCATATTCAAGCTGCCCTTGTGCAAATAGATCTAAGCCAGTCGCAACATCAAAGTTTACATAGCGCACAACGCCAGCTATATCAGTAATTTTTAGAGAGATATTATTGCTGCCTTCGCTCAAAGGTATGTCATCTAAAGAGTAAATACCCGCAACCAAATTAAGGCGCTGAATAATTCGTTCACCGACATATACCTCTACACTTGAAGGGCTTTGAAGAGTAAAGCTACGTGAAGCGGTTGGCCTTATGGGCCTGTCTGATAATAGAGAAAAATCATGTGCTATTGAAAAGCCTAACAAACGAGAAGAGTTCTGGAAGTAGCCACCAGAGCTAAAGTTGTCTCCAAGAGAAAGACGCATACCTAAATTTGGTAAATCATGAATAAGCCGAGTTCCTCGCCGCTTAAAACTTGATGAGGCTGGCTGCGACATTTTATTATATTCGAATTCATTTTCTACCACCCAGCCTTGCCAACTCGCTACAATTTCGGATCGTAATGCGTATTGCTCTTGAACTTGCTGTTGCTCCTTATCATCTTGGTGAACGTAGCTTGCATATGCGTTAACAAACCCACTCGCATTGGCTGGTTCAATAGCCTTCAACCTTTTCCTTTGCATTTGCGCACTTAATTTTTGCGGGCGGGTTAATTCTACGGGAACAACAACGTCCAAACTAAAATCACTCATATCAAACACAACACTAAAACCTAGTTCCCTTAATGAAGTTACCGCTAAAGTATTGCCTTTTAATACCTTAAATAGCTCCCTCTCTTTTTCTTCAAGTAAAATTTCACGAAGGTGTGGCTCTAATTCGTCCCACTTTAAAAAAAGGGCATCATTTTTATCAACTTTAAGGGAGACTTGACCTATAGGGCTTTTATTTAATTGAACTGACACATTAAGTTCAATTGTCCTACTAGAAGGGTTTATTTTTGCTAACACGCTAAGTGGTAAAAAAAATACAGCAAAAAGGAACACTGCTAAAGTTTTCATTGCACCAGATCTAAACTTAAATACTCTACCTCACGGCTTTCAATATGTTCAGGTAGCTTAACTTTTATGGTCTGTGTGGCATAAGGCGCAAAAAAAACATCGTACCCCTTCTCCAATAAAGCTTGTTTTTCAAAAGTAGTTACAACGGATTTATTTGTAGTTACTTTAATTTTATAGTCACTGAGCCGCGCAGCCCCCTCTCCTTCATTTTTGACTTGGGCTAAAACCTCCCCACTTTCTATTCTAGAAGTCAGTATTTTTAAGTTAGGTAAATATATATCCCTGTCTACGTGAACAACTAAATTTACATTCATTAATATTTTTAGTTGCGAGGTACCACTTCCGATATTAGAAGCTAACGGCTGCTCTATTAAACTGACCTGATAACTCTTATCCTGCTGTGGGAGCCTCTGTCCAATCCATCTAAATTGAATCCTCTGACCTTGCCCTTCTTGTAAAAATAGTGAGGGAGGAAATACCCATAATGGAGAATCTTCCAGCTTAATTAAAGAAGGACTCGGTGTAGAAAAATCGATTTCATATATTTCAATGTCAAATGCAATCTCTCTAGGCAGTTGATTGTAAATTAGACTGGAAGGTATTTTTGAAGGCTTCTCCGGAGATAATGTAATCACCATAGGTGTTACTTCCAGAGCCTCTACCGATATAAAAATACTACATATTAGTATCATTAAACATCGGGAGAGCCACTGAACACAAAACATTAGAATATAACCTCTAACTCACTATCAGCAGCTTGAAACTCTTTTGGTATTGAAATTGAAATATTGCTTTTTGAATTTGGAAGTAAAATTTTACCTGATAGGGCTCTACTCAGATCCATTCCTTCTAAAGTTAAAACTTTACCCTTAGATTTAATATTCCACTGACCTTTTGAAAGGCGTACATATTTGTTCCCTTGGTTTTCTAACGACACACCCCATTGATTTTCTGCTAATTGTGTTTTTTCTTTAATTATTAGGTTAGCTTTAGCATTATCGGGAACAACGTTAAATAGCGTTCTAAAACTAAGTGACATACCAACACCAGATTGGGCATTTTCGTTCAAGTTAACTGACACTTGTTCTACGGTGATTCGATAAGACTTAGAGTGGTTAATAATGGGCTCCCCAATATATCGAACGATTACCGATTGACTATTTCCCGGTGCGATAATCGTTGTCATAGGAATAATTAAGAAGTCTTCTTCGTTTACCTCTAAAGACTCAACGCCATTATCACTTATACTCATATTAAAAGCAGAAACATCAATAGTTAAGGGTTTATCCGATGGGTTTATTATTCGAAGTGTTTGCTGCGACTGACTACCTTGAGAGCTGAGATCGGCTACCATAGGTCTCACTTGAAAGGCATTGACTGAAAATGAAAGCAAACAAAATATAAAGATAAGTAAAATATGCATAGAATTCCCTCCTGAATAAAGGCAGTGCATAGTCACTGCCTTTTCTATTTAACTTTAGTTTGCTGTTACAGTTAGCATTAAAGTATCTGCATACGTACCTGCATATACAGGAGTCTGAGTAACTTCTAGGTCAATCATTCCTGTTACGCCTGTCGTTGCTAATGTATTACTTCCACCATTGCTTTGAAAAGCACTCTGATCATTCGTTCCATCTTCAGCTGACAAAGTAAAGTCATAAGGACCTGCTGTTAAATGAGCAGTGTAACCTACACCTCTGTCTTCGTGATCAGCGTTTTGAAGGTGTCCCTCAGAAGTAGTTAAAGTAAGTGTTGCACCATCCACATCATTACATTTCAAGTCAAAATTAACTGTTTTTGTATTCCCCAACGCAAGAGCTGGAAAGTAGTGTGTTGTTGCAATATTGCTTACTTCACATACAGACTCAACGGCACCACCTACATTTAAGTTTTCTGCTAGTGCTGAACCTGAAGATAGTGCTGCGATTGCTGAAATTACGATTAGTTTATTCATTGTTATATTCCTTATCCATGTGACATATAGTTTGTTATGTTTAATAAATGTGCGTTTAAAGCACGCCACCCGATACTACTGATGGTGTCATTTCTATGCGGATCACATCCTGGTAGCTTCCTGCATATATCAAGGGCTCATCTAGAGTTAACTGAATCTCAGCAATGCTATCAAATAAAATATCATTAATATTAAAACTATATGTCGATTTGGTTGCCTGTGCCGATACAGACACATTGTTGTTGGCACCTTCCAACTTCCAGTTAATATTATATGAACTTATTCTACTGCTTTGCTCATGACTCAAACCGCCATTAAGTGACTGCATTGATATTCGCATTGGCGAATTACAGTTTATCTCTAATGTTGTATTAGCAACGCCATCAGAAGAAAACTCTAGGTTATTATTTTGTGAGGTAAATTCACACACCGGAGAAATATGCCCCACCAATGTAATACTTACTTCATCGTTACTATATGCATAGGATGCAAAGCAACATAGTACTAACCATGCTAGCCTCTTCATCACTGTCACTTCCTTTGAACTACCTTGCTAATACAGTGGTAATGTTAAGCTAAAATTCAGGTTTAGAAAGTTGTTATTTGATTACAAAACAAAGGGTAAGACTAAATACACTGTAGCTAAGCATACCTTTTGTTATAAACATTTAAGTGACTCGTAATCGATAAAGGTAGCCTCTTTATTATTATCACTCTCTTAAAGTCCGCTTTAACGCTATGTTTAATGTTTATAAACAAGCAAAACGTAAGATAAATAAGAGATAAACAACCAATTAAACAGTAATTACTATTTTATAAATTATTAGATAAACAACTTTAATAAATTCAAATAATTTTTAACTTTAATTAAATCAACAACTTTGATTACTAAACCCTCAAAATTAACAATTGTAAACTTCAATATAAACTAAATGCTCACTTCTTTTTTTACTAACTAGCTAAAATTATTAGATAAAAACTAAAATCACTTCTATAATCCCCATGAAATCAACATCTAAATAACAAATAGGAAATACATATGAAAAAGCTATCTGTAGCAGTAGCAATATGTGCCGCACTTGCATCTAGTTACACGAGTGCTGAAGTTCGCATAAATGGCTTTGCATCTATAGTAGGTGGCAAAAGTCTAGACAGTGATCAAACTTTATACGGATATGATGACGATATCTCATTTAAAAATGAGAGTGTATTTGCATTACAACTATCTGCCGATCTTCAGGAAAAGCTCAGCGCAACAGCGCAAATTGTGGCTCGCGGCGAGAATGACTTTGATGCCGATTTTGAGTGGGCGTATTTAACTTATGAGTTTAGTGATGAATTACAACTCAGCGCTGGTAAAATGCGTGCTCCATTTTACAAATACTCTGACTTTCTAGATGTAGGTTACACTTACCGCTGGGTTCGCCCTCCTCAATCGGTTTACAATTTACCTTTTTCTACTTACGAAGGGTTGAGCTTACTATATACATCACAAATCGGTGATTGGGACTCAAGTCTTCAAGTCATATATGGTAGCTTTGAAGATAATATCGCAGTAGTGTCGGTCAATGGTGAAACTGAGCTTAATGATATCGCTGGTCTTAACTGGTCACTTAGTTACGATTGGTTTAGCGCACGTGTTGCCTATTTTGTGGCAGAGACCACCATTGACATTGAAAATGATACTGATGCTGGTATCGCCCTTAATGGCCTAGAGGCAACTCTTCGCAGCTCGGGTTTCACTGAACAAGCAGATAGCATTGCTGTAGATGAAGACGATGGAGCATTTTTCGCACTTGGCTTTTCAATTGACTACAACAATATTTTATTTGATGCAGAGTATACTCAGTTTGAAGTCGATAACAGCGCTTTAGCTGAGCAAACTCAATACTATACCTCTCTAGGCTATCGTATGGATGAGTGGCTTGTTCACGTTACCTATGAAAACAACGACGATAAACACGATAACAACCGTTATGATTCACTTACAGCTGTGCCGCAATTAAATGCAGGTATAAATTCAGCATTAGAAGGCTCTAAAGCAAAAAGTAATGTTTACACCATCGGCGCCCGTTATGACTTCCACCCGTCAGCTGCATTTAAAATCGACTTTAGTCGCTTAGATGACGACATAACAAACATTGAAACTGATGTAGTAGCTGTCGGCGTTGACTTAGTATTCTAATTGGAGCGAAATATGAAAAAATTAATCCTAGCCAGTGTACTGTCGGTATGTGCGTTTAGCGCCTATGCTGAAGTTGCGGTAATAGTAAACCCTAGCAATGCAAGTGCACTTGATGGCGATTCTATTAAAAAGATTTACCTAGGAAAAGCAAAGTCATTTGCTAACGGTAATAAAGTGAACCCAGCCACTCAAAATGGTACAGCTGTTGCTGATGAATTCAATTCTAAAGTAGTTGGTAAATCAAGTAGCCAATTAAATGCCTATTGGTCAAAACTTGTTTTTACCGGTAAAGGTACACCACCAGAGAAATTTGATTCTGACCAGGCTGTTATTGATTTTGTTGCTAGTAATGGCGACTCAATTGGTTACATAGACAGCAGTAAGGCAACAGATAAAGTTAAGGTAGTTGCTACGTTTTAAGCGCGATAGCTAGATATAAAAAAACCACCGATTAGGTGGTTTTTTTATATCTAAATATTACGGCTTTATAGTAATACCCTTAAATAAATAAGCAATTGAGAGGCAGACAAAGTGTGTAGTAAGCTAAGCAAAAAATTATTATTTAGTTGCTCTAAATAACGATTTTTTTATGCAGCGAGCGCCTAGCTTAGCCTCTAAAATGATTAAGTATTATTACAGGTAATATTACTCAATTTTAAACTTCGCGGTGGCATCTAGAAGGTTATCTGAAAGGTAGTGTAGGTTTTTCGCTACATCCCTTACCGCCGCGAGTGAGTCCATGGTGTCTTCAAACGATTCATGCATATTCGTCACATTTTCTACAACCATCGCAGCAACCGATGTTTGCTCTTCTGTTGCAGCGGCGATTTGTGAGTTCATACCATTTATTTCTAACATTTGCTCTGCAATTTTTTCTATCGAAACGCCAGTTTTCTCTGCGGCTGTTGCGTTATCTGTGGCCATATCTCGCGCTGATGTCATCGCCGTCACAGACTCATTTGCAGCCTCAGTCAAGGTGCTTAGTAACTCACGAATTTCATTCGTTGAATGTGCTGTACGTGATGCAAGCTCTCTTACTTCATCAGCAACCACGGCAAAGCCTCTACCGTGCTCACCTGCACGAGCCGCTTCGATAGCAGCATTTAAAGCTAATAAATTAGTTTGCTCAGCAATAGATGTAATCACATTAAGAATTTGAGACACATTTTTTGTATCATCAGCTAACTTATTGATGGTTGAGGCGGCTTGATTTATTTCATCACTTAATGTACGTGAGGCGGTGACTGACATTTGAACTTGAGTTCTGCTTTGTTCTACCTCTTTTTCTGCGGTTTGCGCTGCATTTGATGCACTTGCCGCCGATTGAGAAATATCACCCACGCTTTGCTTCATCTCTTCCATAGACTGTTTAACCACCTCAGCCTCTGTTGTTTGCTTTGTGGTTGCGCGTTCAGCCTGCTCCATTCCTTGCACTAAGCGAGTTGAGTTCTCCATTAGTGGCTCACATACCGCGATTACTTCAAGTACTGTTTTTTTCAGCAAAGCGATGAAGGAGTTGAAGTTAATTGATACTTGACCAATTTCATCCTCTGAATTTACGCTCAGATTAGTGCTCAGCGACCCTTTACCGTTTGCGAGCAGACTCAGGTTATTAGCGGCATCACTTGCAGAGGCAGCAATACGTTTAGCAATCCAAATAGCCATAAATAGCAGTAAAATTAACGAAACAATAGATACCACCAACATAAGTGTTAGTGCGTGATCAGAACGCTCTTTAGTACTTGCAACTAACTCAAAAAAGCGATCGTCCGCTTTTGCTTGAGCGGTTTTAAACTTTTCAAGCACATCATTATACAGTGCTGTTTTTCTTTGTGCTTGTTGCTGAATTTTACTGAAGTCAGCTGTTCCATTTACCATGCCATTGGCAATACTGGCTGATATTTTTTCGTAATTTGCTAACTGAACTTTCGTGTCACTATGAATATACGAAGCGTTTATTTGCTCAACCGCATTTATGTTGTTGCTTAGTGCATTGTATGTGTCTGCTGCTTTCTCTACTAACTCCTGCTCACCAAATGTAACTGCTTGCGTATAAAGCTCATCGAGCTTTTCTAAAAGACTTACATTTGCTGAAGTTAACTTAACAACCTGATATGAAGACTTTTCCATTTCATCAAGTGCGATTCTATTGTCATTCATTGCAAAGTAATTAATCAAAACGATTGCTAAAAATGCTACAACCGCAATGCTGGTAATCGCATGTATTTTTTTACTTATGCTGAGGTTTTGAAAAGAGAAGCCTGAAGCCATTGTGTATACCTTATTTTATTGTCTATATCTATTATCGGCTTATTACCTATAAGTGTTAACTAAATTTGTAATATTTCTAGTTTTTTTTACAAATACAGCGAGTTTTAAACAACTAATAAACGCAAAAAGGATTGAACGATTAATAAGTGAGCAACTGGAGAATTTCCCATAAAAAAACCAGTAGCATTGCTGCTACTGGTTTTATAATTTGGTGCGGATGGGGGGACTTGAACCCCCACGCCCGAAAGCACTACCCCCTCAAGGTAGCGTGTCTACCAATTCCACCACATCCGCATTTTTAAGCTTTCGCTTAGCTGTTAAACTTATTGACTTACTTGAGGAGTATAAGTCGTTTAACGTTAGCTTTACACTAAATTAGTTTGGTACGTCAGAGCTCTGCTGTTGAGTAACAGGTACGTCTTCTTCTGCTGGCGCTACAGTTTCTACTGCAGGTGCTGCTTCAAGGTTTTCCCACTCATCGGTCTTTTTAATTTGACCGGCAGTTAAGTTACCTAACACAATACTTAAAACAAAAAACACTGTTGCTAAGCTTGTTGTTGTTTTGGTCATGAAGTTACCTGCACCTGATGAGCCAAAAACTGTGCCCGAAGCACCGGCGCCAAATGAAGAACCCATGTCTGCGCCTTTACCTTGCTGGATTAAAACCATACCAACTAAAGCTAAAGCAACAACTAAATAAACTACTAATAAAATTTCGTACATCTTATACGGTCCCTTTTGCACTGTTACAGATTGCAGTGAACGAATCTGCTTTTAGACTAGCACCGCCAATAAGGCCGCCGTCTATATCTGGTTGTGCAAATAATAATTCGCTATTTTTTTCGTTAACGCTACCACCATACAAGATGGTAAGCCCTTGTGCTAAATCGCTATCTAATGATGCAATTTTGTCACGGATAAATTTATGAACAGCTTGTGCCTGTTCTGGCGATGCAGTCTTACCTGTGCCTATGGCCCAAACGGGCTCGTATGCTATCACAGAATCTTTCAGTGCTGCTACACCTAATTTCTCAATTACTGCATCAATTTGTGCAGCAACCACATGTTCGGTTTGACCGTTTTCTTGTTCGCTCTCGCTTTCGCCAATACACAAGATAGGTGTTAGTCCTACTTGCTGTGCACGGGCAAATTTTGCGGCTACGGTTGCATTGCTTTCTTTGTAAATACTGCGTCGCTCTGAATGACCTACGAGTACGTACTTAGCACCTAAATCTTTAATAAGCTGAGCATCCACTTCACCGGTAAAGGCGCCTGGGGTATTTTCACTTAGCGTTTGAGTACCCGTGGTAACACCACTGTCAACCAGTGCTGATACTAATGGAAATGGAGGAAATAAAACAATGTCTATCTCATTTGATTTAACACTGTTAATGGCATCAGACAGTTGAGTGACAAGCTCTAAAGAGCCATTCATTTTCCAGTTTCCCGCGACCATTGCCTTACGTATTGCCATTTTCCACTCCAGATTAGAAAGCGGGCGAGATATTAACTTTTCTCGCCCTAAGTTACAAGAGGTTATTGTTCTCAATCAGTTTATTTGCTCATAGATTCGACAACTGCTGCAATTTTTTGCGC
>NZ_DCYU01000132.1:0-4415 GCF_002331165.1 Pseudoalteromonas sp. UBA2102 | reverse complement strand
TGCATGAATTACATTTTCAGCACCATCTATGTTAGTGCGAATACACTCAGTTGGATTATATTCAGCGGTATCTACTTGCTTTATTGCCGCAGCGTGAATAATTACATCAACACCTTCACACGCCTGTGTTAAGCGCTCTTTGTCGCGAACATCACCAATAAAAAAACGTAACTGAGGGTAATCGTATGCTGGGTATTTTTGTTTTATTACGGACTGCTTTAGTTCGTCACGCGAATAGATGATTATTTTTTTTACATCAGGGTAGCGAGCTAAAATAGTTTCTATAAATTTTTTACCAAATGACCCTGTGCCACCTGTAATTAAAACTGTTTTATTGTTTAACATAATTTTTCCATTAATTTAAAATAATCAAAATTTTAGAGCTGGCTATCTGACTTGTACTCGTAGTTGTAATAGCCATAATACCCGTAAGCATTACTTGCCTTTTTTATCACACCATTAAATACTACGCCTTTTACATCAATACCGTTTTGATCAAATCGATCTCGTGTTAATTCTATTTCACGTAAATGGTTTTGGCCAAAGCGCGCTACCAATAATGTAGTTCCTGTATGTGCACTAACTATCGCAGGGTCGGTTACCGCGAGTATTGGTGGTGTATCTATAATTACTATGTCGTAAGCGTTGCTTACTTCTTCAACCAACTTGCTAAAGTTGCTGTGCATTAATAGCTCTGAAGGGTTTGGTGGTATTTGCCCGCGGGTAATAACATTTAACCCTTCTACTTTGGTCGGTTTAGTAACTTGCTCCAGGTTTAAACGCCCCGATAGATAATCACTTAGTCCGTCGTCCCATTTTAAGCCAAACTGTGTTTGCAAATATCCCTTACGCATATCGGCATCAATGATTAGTACTTTTTTACCACTTTGCGCCAGCACCGAGGCCAAGTTAACCGATATAAACGATTTACCTACACCTGGGCTTGGGCCCGATATAGCAATAATATTGTTTTTAGCTTCCATCATCGCAAAATGTAAGCTTGTACGAAGGCTACGTAATGCCTCTATTGAAAGGTCTGCGGGGTTATCGAGCGCGAGTATGGTTTTTGCTTTTGCGGTTTTATTTTTGCGTGCTTTAGCAAAGCCGGTTAGCTTATCTTGATGATCTGAGTGCGGTACACTTGCGTAAACAGGTATGCCAAGTGCTTCTATCTCGCTTGGGTCTTCTACTCCTTTATGCATTGCTTTTTGTATAAGCACAATTGCAATACTCAACATACCGCCTAGCATAGTCGCCATAACCACTATTAATGCCTTTTTAGGCTTAACTGGTTTTGTGGTATTTACTTCGGCGTAGTCAATAACACGCACATTACCTACGGTGCCTGCACGTACTATGTCGAGCTCTTGGGTTTTACTAAGTAGTAGTGTATATATTTGATTGCTTACCTCAACATCGCGCTTTAGGCGTAGTAGCTCTTGTTGGGTTTCGGGCAGGCTACCTACCTCGCCAATTAGTTGGTCTTTTTGTTTTTCTACCGCTTGAATTTGCTCAACAATCCCCTGATACGATGGGTGATTTTTTTTAAATTTACGGCCGAGTTCTAAACGTTTTAAGTTTAGCTCTTGTAGTTTAGTCTCAAGCTTTACTACTTGCTCAAGTACACCTTGGGTTTCGAGCGTTATGTTTATAGACTGGCGTTTTATTTGGTAGTCGTTAAAGCGTTGCTCGGCGTATTCAAGTTGCTTTTTAATTTCAGGTAATTGTACTTCTAAAAATTCTAGCGACTTTTGTGCCTCTGCACTGTTGCGCTCTACATTGCGGCGTACATAAATAGCGGCTACTTTATCAAGCACTTTTTCAGCATAACTTGGTTTTGTGCTTTGTAGGCTTAAATTAATTATGCCTGAGTCTTTACCTTTTTCGCTTGCACCAATGGCTGCTTGTAAATCAAGTATTGTATTTAAGCGTTCTTGTCGGGTTAGTATAAACTCGGTACCAGGGCGAGCGTTAAGCTCGCGTACTGTTAGGTTAAACTTACCATTGGTAAGCTCATCACCTACTTTACCAGCGAGTATTTGTTCGCCATCAGCATTTAAAAGCTCCACGCCATTATTTGTTTGTGCTACAAGTGTAAACTCTTGGTTTATAGCCGTGCGCGGCACGTCAAACCTAAATATATTTATACTTTCGCCGCCCCAAGCGTAGCTGCTTGCACCAAAGCTTGGCTCGGCTAGGTCGCCCTGCTTCATTGGCATAAACTTGCGGTAAGCGCGATTACCAATAAAGGGGAAGAGCTTAGGCTCGGCTGTTATATCAAGCTTTAGTGTATCTACTGCCTCGCCAATTACACTGCGCGATTTAAGGAGTTCTATTTCGGTTACTGCGGCCGATGTGCTTTCGAACATGCCGGCCATATCGTCAAACCCTGGGACCGATGCGCCGCCATCTTCTACTTGTATCATGGCGGTGGCTTGGTAAACCGGTGTGCTTAATACAGCATAAACTACACCTACAAACATAAATAATGCGGTTATACCAGCTATGAAATATTTACGGTCGAGCAATGCACCTAGTAGTGCCATTAAGTCGATTTCTTGAGTGGGTTGTGCGGTATTTTTACTTTTATCACTAGGCTGGGCAGTCATTAATTTAGCCATTCCTTATAAATACTTTTGCCAAGCGCTGCATGCGCTATCGATTAATGTGTACACGTGTTCAAACGCCTCTTGGCTTTGGCGGTATGGATCGGGTATTTCGGCGTTGTTAATCCATTTACCTAATAAAAAGGTTTTACCGCGTGCCTCTGGGTAACGGGCGTGTACATCGTTTAAATGGCGTTCTTCCATTACTAAAATAACACTGTTTTGTGCCACTAAAGCCGATGTTAATTGGCGGCCTTGGTGGGCATCCATATTTACACCGTTTGCCTGCGCAATTTGCTTTGCTGTGGCATCGGCGGGTTTACCTTCAAGTGCGGTTAATCCAGCCGACGATACTTTAATATTTTTACCTTCAAGCTTTTGCTTTAATACATATTCACCGGTAGGACTGCGGCATATGTTACCCGCACAAACTACTAAAACTGAATCAAACATTTTTTAACCCTTAGTTTGATGAAATATCATCTAAGCTATCAACTGATGCTACCGATGGTAATAGTAAACTTATTACACGGTTCCAACGTGCAAGCGGTGCAGAGGTTACATATACAATGTCGCTTGGCTCAAGCTCAAACTGCTCTGCTAGTACCATTGCTGCAATATTTTTTGCATGCAGCTGGTATACGTTTGCAATATAGCCCGTTTGCTCTACGTTACTTTTACGCAGTACAAATACGCCGTTTGCATCTGCTGTTGCTTCGTTTAAGCCGCCCGAATCGCTTAATGCTTCGGCCAAGTTTAAACCATAGCGATTAAGGGTTACTGAACCTGCTTTTTTTACATCGCCTAGTACAAATACTTTTTGTGCATCGTTACGGCTTACATGCACTATGTCGCCGTGCTGTAATAAACGGTTTTGCGAAATATCGCCATGGGCATAAAAATCATCAAGCTTAATAACTTCAGTTTTATCGCCTCGGGTAAAGGTAACGGTGCGCCAATCGGCAGAATCGGTTAAACCGCCGGCTTGGTTTAGCGCATCAATTAGGGTTAGCGGTATTTCGGTTACAGGGTAAACGCCTGGCTGCTTAACCTCACCTGTTACGTATGCTTTTTGACTTCTAAAGCCCACTACTTTTACATCTACTTGTGGGTCTTCTATTACTCGGCTTAACCGCTTTACTAGGTCGTCACGCACTTGGCTAATAGTTCGGCCTGCGGCAGGTATGTTAGGCGCATACGCGTAAGTAATTGTGCCGTCTTTTTGTACCCTAAAGCCATCAAACTCTGCGGTACGCTGTACTGCAGCAGGTATTGTAAGCTCGGGGTGATCCCACACGCCTATTGTTAGTACATCGCCAACACCTAGTTTGTATTCGTAGTTGCTGGTGTTTACACCTGCATTACTTGAAATAGGCTTAGCGGCGGCCTGTTCTAACTTTTGTGTGTTTAAAAGCTTTGAGTCAATAATTTGAATGTTTACTTTTTCGAGATCTTGCTCAAGGTTATATGTTTTTTCGCCTGAGTCTATGCCTTCAAAATGGCTACCGGGTACTATTGTACACCCTGATATTGCTAGCATTACGAGAGAAGTTGCGAGTGATTTACAGCTTAACGCCATTGTAGAATCCCAAAATTATTTTAAATATTGCGCTTGCTCACCAACCTTGGTGAGTACTTATTTTTTTAGCGGTGTAATTAAAGCATGAGGTATGTTTACGCGCAAGCGCGAATCGATTTGTTGAAGCTATCAGCTATCAGCTATCAGCTATCAGCTATCAGCTCAGAAGAGACGAGATGAGACGAGACGAGACAAGCTACAAGCAAGGATGAGATAAGATGAGATAAGAT
>NZ_DCYU01000101.1:14901-30558 GCF_002331165.1 Pseudoalteromonas sp. UBA2102 | reverse complement strand
ACCCAACGGGCAGCGCATGTTTGGTATTTATGCTCCGTTATCGCCTATTTATGGGGAGTAACCACACTTCATAGACTCTGCCTTACCTAAAAACCAAACATACTGCTGCAAATTCAGCCACCAAAGTGCAACACGCCCTAATATTCTAGGTATTTTGTACTTTAGCCACGCAAGTATACCCAAACCAAGTTAAAATGCGAGTTTGCTGCGCTTTAAAAACTCATAAAGCACCCCATATATGAAAGTAAGTAAAAAATTTAATATCTTGTTCTCAGTGCTGATTCTGGCGCTAAAACACGGTATGCTAAAACTAACCAGATAACCTTTCGGCGCACAGTACCCATCAACAGGTGCTAATTTTCAGGAGCTATTATGACAGAGCATAAAAAACCACTGGTATTAATGATTTTAGACGGTTGGGGATACCGCGAAGATGAGCAAAGCAATGCGATTCTTGCAGCCAACACCCCCGTTTTAGACAACCTATGGGCAACCCGTCCACGCACATTAATTTCAGGCTCAGGTTTAGATGTAGGCTTACCTGAAGGGCAAATGGGTAACTCAGAAGTAGGCCATGTAAATTTAGGTGCTGGTCGTGTTGTTTATCAAGACTTTACTCGCATTACCAAAGCAATCAACGATGGCGAATTTGACTCAACTCCTGCACTTGTTGAAAACATCGATAAAGCAGTCGCTGCAGGCAAAGCCGTGCATATTATGGGTTTATTAAGCCCAGGTGGTGTTCACAGCCACGAAGATCATATTGTCGCAAGTATTCAATTAGCCGCTAAACGCGGTGCAAAAGAAGTATATTTTCATGGCTTTTTAGATGGCCGTGATACACCACCACGCAGTGCTAAAGCATCAATAGAG
Organism: Pseudoalteromonas sp. UBA2102; assembly: GCF_002331165.1. NCBI lineage: Bacteria > Pseudomonadati > Pseudomonadota > Gammaproteobacteria > Alteromonadales > Pseudoalteromonadaceae > Pseudoalteromonas > Pseudoalteromonas sp. UBA2102. Next base: position 29,685 of record NZ_DCYU01000101.1, on the reverse strand, counting down.
CGTATAGAAGCCTTATTTGCCGAGCTAAATTGTGGCCGCTTAGCGTCTCTTGTGGGCCGTTATTACGCCATGGACAGAGACAACCGTTGGAACCGTGTAGAAAAAGCCTACAATGTAATGGCATTAGGTGAAGGCGAATTTAATTATGCTGATGGTGTATCGGCATTAGAAGCCGCCTATGAGCGCGACGAAAACGATGAGTTTGTAGCTCCAACCACCATCACGCCACAAGGCACTGAAGCAGCACAAATTAATGATGGCGACACTATCATCTTTGCTAATTTTAGAGCCGACCGTGCCCGTGAAATTACCCGTGCCTTTGTAGAGCCAGGCTTTGATGGGTTCGAAAAGAAAAAATCACCACAGTTAAGCGCATTTGTAATGATGACAGAATACTCAGCCGATATTGATGCCCCTGTCGCATTTGGTCCTACGCCACTGGTAAACGTATTAGGTGAATGGCTTGAAAAAAATGGCAAAACGCAGCTACGTATTTCTGAAACAGAAAAATACGCTCATGTTACGTTTTTCTTTAGTGGCGGACGCGAAGATGAATTTGAAGGCGAATCACGCGAATTAATTCCTTCTCCACAGGTTGCCACTTACGACCTTCAGCCAGAAATGAATTCAGAAATGCTAACCGACAAACTTATTGAAGCCATTAAAAGCGGTAAGTTTGATGCCATTATTTGTAATTACCCGAATGGCGATATGGTGGGTCACTCTGGTGTGTTTGAAGCCGCGGTTAAAGCCTGTGAAGCTGTTGATGCATGTATAGGCCGCGTAGTAGAAGCGCTAGATGAGTTTGGCGGTGAAGCGCTTATCACAGCTGATCACGGTAATGCAGAGCAAATGGCAAATACTGCCACGGGCCAAGCTCATACCGCTCACACTAGCGAGCCAGTGCCATTTATTTATGTAGGACGCGATGCAACGCCAAGTGAAGGCAAAGCATTAAGTGATGTAGCGCCTACTATGCTACACCTTATGGGCATGGAGCAACCAAGCGAAATGACCGGCACGCCAATCATGACGTTGAAATAACACATGAGCAAACCAGTAAATTGGTTTAGTGTTTATACAGTTGTATTGGTTTCGTTAGTGGTTGCACCTGCAACTGCTAACGAAAACCGCACTAAAAAAGACCTATCTGAAGTGCAATCTGCATTAGAACAAAGCCAAGCAGAGTACAACGCACAGCGAAAAAAAATTGCCGCACTGCAAAAAAACTTAAAAAAACACGAGCTAGAAATAGCTAAAAATGCCAAAGCCCTCAATATGGCTGAGCAATCAGTAAAAGAAACAGAGCAAAAACAACAAGCCCAGCAACAAAAAGCACAGCAATTAAAAGCGCAACACGCGCAATTTCAAGCCATTTTAGCGGCCCAGCTAAAAAGTGCTTACATGGCTGGGGGCGACGACTACCCCAAAATGCTTTTAAACCAACAAGACACAGCTAAATTTGAGCGTACCTTAAGCTATTACAACTATTTAAATAAAGCGCGCATAGAGCAAATTGAAGAGCTTAAAGTACTACAACAACAAATTGCAGAAAACCAAGCCGCTCTTGCCAAAACCAAACAAAAATTAGCCGCCTTATTTGAAGAGCAAAAAAGACGCCAAAACGCGCTAGTAAATGCCCAAAGCGAGCGCCAAACTAACCTTAAAAACTTACAAGCACAGCTTAATAGCACTAAAAGCTCGATTAATTACTTAAAAGACAACGAGCAAACATTAATCACCACCATTGAAGAACTTGAGCAAGAGAAGACTCAAAAAATTGAATTACTCGGCCTTAATAAAAGTAAAGGCAAGCTTAATTGGCCCAGCAAAGGAAAGCTAAAACACACATTTGGTCAGCGCAAACATGGCGGCATAGACTGGAAAGGCGTGTTAATTGGTGCAAAAGAAGGCACTAATGTAAACAGTATTAATAATGGCCAAGTTGTATTTGCTGATTGGCTTAAAGGCTTTGGCTGGGTTATTGTGGTTGATCATGGTGAGGGCTTTATGAGCCTATACGGCCATGCTCAAACATTATTAAAAGATGTGGGCGACATGGTTCGAGAAGGCGAAACGCTGGCATTAGTAGGTCAAAGCGGCGGACAGTCGAGTTCTGGTCTATACTTTGAAATACGCCACAAAGGACGCGCAGTAAATCCTGTTAAATGGTGCAGACGTATTTAAGTGAATAAAACAGCTGCACCGCATTAGGAGCAGCTGATGATTCAAAAAATACCACAAACACGCTCATTTCCCTCTTCACGTACGCGCTATTCATTTTTATTGTGCGCATTAACCTGTATTGCTATTTTTTGTTTTAGCAATTCATTACTTGCCAGCTCAGTTAAAGATCTTAAAAGTCAGCAAATTTCTGAAATACTCTTCAACATTAAAGCCTATTATGTTGATGACTTATCACTGACAAAAGGTGCGCAGGGTGCCTTTAATAATCAGCAAGTAGAAATTTTACTCGACCAGCTAGACCCTTATTCTAAATACCTCAATGAAAATGACTTAGACGCTTTGTTTAATAATACAAATGGGCATTACACTGGCGTGGGCATTGAAGTGAAAGACATTGACAGTGACATTACTATTGTTGGTGTTGTTAAAAACTCCCCAGCCAAAAAGGCCGGTATTTTAGCGGGCGATATTATAGTTAGTGTTAATGATACAAACACGCAAACACGTAGCTTAGAGCAAGTAGCCGCGTTGATAAAAGATACCCGCTTTAACGCGGTTAAACTAACAATACAACGCGCAGGGCAGCAGCAACCAATTAGCTTTGCGGTAAATCGCAAAGAAATAAACTTAGAAAGCGCCACTAGCCAATTACTCGACTCAGGCACTGGGTATTTAGCCATAAATAATTTTTCTAATCACACCTTACATGAAGTGGCGCTGCAGGTAGCTGCACTTAAAAATGATTATCGCACGCCCCTTAAAGGGTTAGTCATTGATTTACGTGACAACCCAGGTGGTACTTTACAAAGCGCAGTGGCAGTAGCGGATCTATTTTTACAAAGCGGCACTATAGTCACCACTAAAGGGCGCTATTACGACGCTAACCAAGCCTACTACGCCAAACGAGGCGACATACTAAAAGGCTTGCCTATTGTGGTGCTTATTAATGAAAATTCGGCCTCTGCGGCTGAAATACTCGCCGCTGCTTTAAAAGATAATAAGCGTGCTACAGTGGTTGGTAACCAGTCTTATGGCAAAGGCTCGGTGCAATCTTTGATCCCACTTGGTGATGGTAATACAGCGCTAAAATTAACAACTGCTAAGTACTTTACACCTGCGGGCGTATCGATTGAAGGCGTAGGAGTTACCCCCGATGTAGCAATTGCGCAAGCAACCCTTCCACAATCAAATAAAGCCGTTATAATAAAAAATGAGCAGAACAAAAATGCACCACAATTTGAACATGAAATACTGGGCGACTTGCAGTTAGTAAAAGCTAAGCAATTACTTAGCATGCAATAGTAAATAATCTAAACTCTAGGTAAGCGATTTAATAACAGAATAAATATTAACACTATTAGATTCTGCTATTCTTTAGCTATAAATTTTAAGTAAATTCAAGGCAGTTAGCGCTAAAAATGGCTGCTGAGATAGCTTTATTACCGGGCGCTGAGATTAAAAAAATACCCTTAATAAATTAAAAAGATAATAAAAACTATAAACGTGAAAATAATAAAATGGCTGTTGTTGGCTATCTGCTTTGTATCTAGCACTGCTTGGGCAAAGCAAATAGCCATCGTAATTGATGATATTGGCTATCATCAGCGAGATTTAGAGTTTCTTACCTTACCAGGGCAATTGTCGTATTCAATTTTGCCCCACACACCCTACTCTCAAATTTTTGCCACGCTTGCCAGCCAAGCAAATAAAGAGCTTTTATTGCATGTACCTATGCAAGCCTTAAACGGTAAAGCACTCGGGCCTGGCGGGCTCACCATAAATATGGATAAAGAACAGCTACAAAAAACTTTAGGCACTGCATTGGCAAGCTTACCGCAAGTAAAAGGGGTTAATAACCATATGGGGTCGGCACTCACTCAACAAAGCCAAGCCATGAAGTGGACTATGGAAGTACTTAAAAAACGTAATTTATTCTTTTTAGATAGCCGTACTACCGACTTAAGCCAAGCGCAAAATGCGGCAAATTTTATCGGGGTTGAAAATATTGGCCGCCATGTGTTTTTAGACAATATAACCACGCATGAGCAACTGCAGCAAAGGCTGGATGAGCTAAAATATAAAGCGACTAAACATCACTTTGCCATAGCGATTGCCCACCCCTACCCAGAAACCATCGACTTTTTACGCCAAGCGCTACCTGAGCTCACCGAGCAAGGCTTTGAGTTAGTTCCGGTATCGCAACTAGTGCATAAAAAATACATACAATTAGCACAGGCGCAAGGTAAAGGGATCAACGCTAGGTAGCTTTAAGCGATATTTTAAGTATATTTAAGCCATACAACTAAGCTAAAAAAAGCAATATTAAATAGCTAAAACGTTGATTAAAATACTTATAGCCACAAAGCAAAAGCCCCGCATATTAATGCAGGGCTTTTTAAGTTTTACATTTTTTGCGCTATTAGCTCATAGCACTTTGCAGCTTTTTCATCGCTGTTTTTTCTAGCTGGCGAACACGCTCAGCAGATACACTGTATTTTTCAGCAAGCTCTTGTAGTGTTGCTTTGTCATCAGACAACCAGCGTGCACTTACAATGTCTTGTGAGCGTTCGTCTAGCGTTTTAAGCGCGCTAAATAAACGAGTATGTGACTGCTCTTGCCATTGTTGCTGCTCAATATCGTCAGCTAAATCAGCTGAGCCGTCTGTTAAGTATTGTACTGGTGAATATGTACTTGTTGGTGCGTCGTCGTTATCGTCGCCCGTTAAGTCAAAGCCCATGTCTTGGCCGCTCATGCGCGATTCCATTTCACGAACTTCTTTTTCACTCACACCTAGCTCATTCGCTACAGTGCTTACTTCAGCTTGGTTAAACCAACCTAAACGTTTTTTGTTTTTACGAAGATTAAAAAACAATTTACGTTGCGCTTTAGTGGTCGCAACTTTTACGATGCGCCAGTTTTTAAGCACAAACTCATGAATTTCTGCTTTAATCCAATGAACAGCGAAAGACACTAAACGTACCCCCACACTTGGGTCGAAACGCTTAACCGCTTTCATCAGGCCTATATTGCCCTCTTGGATTAAGTCGGCTTGCGGTAAACCATAACCCGAGTAGCTTTTAGCAATATGTGCTACAAAGCGTAAATGCGACATAATGAGTTGCTTTGCAGCACTAAGATCGCCTTCTTCTTGAAGTCGTGTTGCTAGCTCTTTCTCTTGCTCAGCTTTAAGCATAGGAATTGTGCTAACCGCTTGAAGGTAGCCGTCCATGCTTGCGCTTTGTTGCCCAACTGTAAGTGCCATTGCGTATAAATCTTTACTCATTTTTCACCTCGGTGATAAACATTTGAAACCATCTTAGCACTCTTTCTCTAAGAGTGCTAACCCCAATTTAAAACTTTTTTTAAGCGTAAATCAAGCGGTTTTTTAGTGTATGTTAAGTCTACTACATGCGACTGAATAAGTGATGAACTAAGGGATTGCAAGAGATTAGCGCAAGCGTAACAGCGCATTTACAACTAATCTCATTTGAGGATAATAATATACAAACATGACATTTTTGAGTCAGCCATTAGCAGCCATACTTATACTTTATCAGGCTCAATTTCTTTTATATATCGGTTAACCGATAAGTAAGAACCAATAAAGCCTAAGCTGGTTGCTAGCAATACTAATGCGCCAAACTCATTAAGCGTTAAACCAATTAACGAAAAGCTTGTTTGATACACGCCTGCAACGCTGCTTACTGCGCTAGTTAACCACCACATCATTAAGGCAATACAAATAAATGCAAACAAGCCCCCTATAACGCCATACCAAATGCCGGTCCACAAAAACGGAGCGTGTATAAACGTATTGGTAGCACCTACTAACTTCATTACTTGTATTTCTTCTTTTTTATCCATAATCGATAAACGAATCGTATTACCAATAATAAGCGTGACAGAGGTAAGAAGTAATAAAGCAATTGTGATAACGCTTTCTTTTAATAAGTCTAATAATGCATTTAGGCGCTCAAGCCAAGCAATATCAAGCTTACCAAAATCTACTTCGCGCTCGTTCTCAAGCTTTGTAAGCAGCGCTTTAGCCGCATTAGGCTGGCGATGCCGCTTAGTAGGTGTCACTAATACAACATCGGGTAGCGGGTTGCTATCTAGGTACTCTAAAGCTTGCCCAAACCCCGACACATCTTTAAATTCAGTTAATGCTTGTTGCTTAGAAATAAATTCAACACTTTCTACCTCGGCGTAAAGTGCTAAACGCTTTACTAAGGTTTGTGTTTCTTGTTCGCTCATACTTTCTTTTACAAAAAGCGATATTTCACTGGCCTCTTCAAACCCGCTACTGACTTGCTGTACATTTTTTACGACTAAATAAAGCGTTGCAGGCAATGTTAAACTTAGCCCAAGTACAGCAATTGTCATTAATGATGCAAGTGGCGTACGCCACATTTCACCTAAACTGTGCACCCCTTGGCGAAAAATATTTATAATAAAAAAATAACCGCCAGCTATGGCTGATTTTTTTTGTTTATCGTTTGAGTTTTGGCGTCCTTTAAATAACAAGCTCACAGCGTGCCCTCCGCAAGTGGGTCTTCAAGCATACGGCCATCTTTTAAAGTCAGGCTACGGTATTTTAAACGCGACACCAGACCAAGGTCGTGTGTTGCTATAAGTACTGTCGTACCGTGTTTATTAAAATCTTCAAATAGCCTTAATATTTCCATAGAGAGCTCGGGGTCAAGGTTACCCGTTGGTTCATCAGCTAATAAAATAGGCGGAGAATTTACAATCGCTCTGGCAATACCTACGCGTTGCTGCTCACCACCAGAGAGTGTAGAAGGATGGCATTTAACTTTATCTAACAGCCCGACTTTATCTAGCGCACCATGAACTCGTTTAGCTATTTGTTTATGATGAGTGCCTTCAATAATCAACGGCAGTGCAACGTTATCAAACACAGTGTAGCGCTCTAACAAACGATGATTTTGAAAAATAATACCAATATCGCGGCGCGCATAAGGAATTTGCCGAGAATTAACTTTATTTAAATCAACACCATTAATTAGCACGTTGCCTGCAGAGGGGCGCTCCATTAAGCTAATGAGCTTTAATAAGGTACTTTTACCCGCACCACTGTGGCCTGTTAAAAAAGCCAGTTCGCCAGGCTTAATATGAAATGTAACTTTTTCGAGAGCGCGATGCCCACCCGGATAGGTTTTACTTACTTGCTGAAAATTTATCATTTTTTATTATGCCAGTCCCAAATTAGTAAAATGGAATTCCTTAGCTAGGGCCTGTTGACCTTTCAGGATTGAAATTTGCTCTGCCTAGAGACTATTTAATCGCGGCGCAAGGTTTATAGCCCAGAAGGCTAAGTAAAACCGAGCAATAAAAAGTAAATAGCCCAAAGGGCAGCGCATGTTTAATCTCAAAAGATAAACAGACCAAAAAAGGGAGCAAGCTCCCTTTTATGTATTAAGCGTCATCCTCATCTTGGCTAAATAAAGCGTCAATAAAGTCATCGCTTTTAAATGCGCGTAAATCATCAATACCTTCGCCAACACCAATGTAACGAATAGGAATATTAAACTTATCTGCAACCGCAAATATAACCCCACCTTTAGCAGTACCATCAAGTTTTGAGAGGGTAATACCGGTTAAACCAACACATTGATTAAATAAGTTTACTTGGCTAATTGCATTTTGACCTGTACCCGCATCAATGGTTAGCATAACTTCATGCGGTGCATCAGGGTCAATTTTCTTCATTACGCGGGCTATTTTTTCAAGCTCTTGCATTAAGTTATCTTTATTTTGCAAGCGCCCTGCTGTATCGGCAATTAATACATCTACATTACGCGCTTTAGCGGCTTGATATGCATCAAACACCACCGAGGCACTATCTGCACCAGTGTGCTGGGCAATAACAGGAATGCTGTTACGCTCGCCCCACACTTGCAGCTGCTCTACGGCTGCCGCACGAAAGGTATCACCTGCGGCCAACATAACCGACTTACCTTCATTTTGAAATTGCTTAGCTAACTTACCAATGGTTGTCGTTTTACCTACGCCGTTTACACCGACCATTAATATAACAAATGGTTTTTTATCAGCACGTATCTCAAGCGGTTGCTCAGCTGTTTTAAGCATTGCGGCCATTTCTTGCTTCATTAAGTCATAAAGCGCATCGCCATCTTTAAGCTGCTTGCGATCAGCTGCATCAGTAAGGCTATCAATCAGCTTCATGGTGGTATCAACACCTAAATCGGCGGTAAGAAGCTGTGTTTCTAAATCTTCAAATAAATCATCGTCTATTTTTTTACCACTAAAAATAGATGCAAAGCCAGAGCCTATATTTACACGGGTTTTTAATAACCCTTTTTTAAGACGTGAAAAAAAGCCTTCTTTTTTAGGCTTTTCGGCAAGTTTAGCTTCTTCTTTTGCAAGCTCTGCCGTAATGCGCTCTTGCTCTAAACGATCAGCTTCGGCCTCTGCTGCAATACGCTCTTGTTCTAAGCGCTCAGCTTCTGCTTGCTCTGCTGCAATACGCTGTTGCTCTAAACGCTCAGCTTCTGCTTCTGCTGCAATACGCTCTTGCTCTACACGTTCAGCTTCTACACGTTCAGCTTCTGCTTGTTCTGCTGCAATACGCTGTTGCTCTAAACGTTCAGCTTCTGCTTGTTCTGCAGCAATACGTTCTTGCTCTGCGCGTTCAGCTTCTGCCTGTTCTTGTGCAATACGCTCTTGTTCTAAGCGTTCAGCCTCTGCCTGTTCTTGTGCAATTCGCTCTTGTTCTAAGCGTTCAGCCTCTGCCTGTTTTGCTGCAATACGCTCTTGCTCTACACGTTCAGCTTCTGCTTGCTCTGCGGCAATACGCTCTTGTTCTAAGCGATCAGCTTCTGCTTTTTCTGCAGCAATACGTTCTTGCTCTGCACGTTCAGCTTCTGCCTGTTCTTGTGCAATACGCTCTTGTTCTAAACGCTCAGCTTCAGCTTTTTCTGCTGCAACACGCTCTTGCTCTAAACGCATTTGCGCTTCTTGCTCTGCTAAATGAGCGGCTTGTGCTTGTTGTTGCGCCTGTGCTTCAGCTTGCTCTTTCGCAAGCAACTCAGCGTTGGCTTTTTCAATTGCTAATTTTTCATCTTGCTCAGCTTGCTCGCGCTCTGTGTCTAAACGTTGTTGCTCAGCTCGCTGTGCAGCCATTCGCTCTTGCTCTAAACGCATTTGCGCTTCTTGCTCAGCTAAACGTGCAGCTTGTGCTTGTTGTTGCGCCTGTGCTTCGGCTTGCTCTTTTGCAAGCAACTCTGCATTAGCCTTTTCAATTGCTAAACGCTCTGCTTGTGCTTTTTCAGCAGCAATACGCGCTTGTTCTTCACGCTCTGCTTCGGCCTTTTCTGCCGCTAAGCGCTCAGCTTCTTGTTGCTGAGCTAATGCCTGTTGTTTATCAGCTTCTGCTTGTTTTTTATCTGACTTACCAAAACTGAGCCAAGACATGAATTTACTTTTTTTTGCCATACTTGCTAATAACCACTTATAAAAATCTGATAAACTAAAATTTGAAATAGCTTGGTGTGGCTCAGCAAAGCGTGCCGGCCAAACAACCGTTCAAAACGTAAGTGCTAAATAGTAACACTTTTAATGCGGTTGAAAAATGAAGCTAAACGTAAACTACGCACAATATTATCTGAGCTAGATCCCTTATACCATTTTTTAGTGACCTAAATGAGAAAAAAAACAACGAAAAATAAAGCAATTAGCAAATCTACTGACGGCTTTATTAGAGTAATCAGCGGGCAATTTCGTGGCCGTAAACTGCCGGTAAAAAATGTAGAAGGGCTACGCCCAACAACAGACCGCATTAAAGAAACCGTGTTTAATTGGTTAATGCAAGATACGCGCGATGCAACAGTACTCGATTGCTTTGCAGGCTCTGGCGGGCTTGGCTTTGAAGCGCTGTCTCGGTTTGCTAAAAGCACCACGTTTATCGAACTAGATGCCTCGGCTGCTAAGCAAATTGAGCAAAATATTAGTACCTTAAAGCTTGAAAATGCACAGGTAAAACACACTAATTCACTCTCATATTTAGAGCAAAAGAATACAAATTCACCATTTAATTTAGTTTTTGTTGACCCACCATTTCGCAAAAACTTAGCGCAAAGTAGCTGTGATTTATTAGAAAATAACCAATGGCTTAGCGAAGACGCGCTCATTTATGTTGAGGTAGAAACCGAACTAAGCAGCTTTTCACAACCAGATAACTGGCTGTTAATTAAAGAAAAAAAAGCAGGGCAAGTATTCTGTAGGCTATACCAACGCCAGCCAAATTAACACTATTTAAGCCGCTGCATTTCTGTTAATATTATCCTTTACATGTGGTGTTGCTTCGGATTACAATACCGCACCATTTTTGAACCACTTGATCAATGTTTGATCAACTTGAGCAACGCTCATAATTTAGGTAGGTGAATTTTTAATGCCAGTAATTAAAGTAAGAGAGAACGAACCGTTTGACGTAGCACTTCGTCGCTTCAAGCGTTCATGTGAAAAAGCAGGTATCCTTTCAGAAGTTCGTCGTCGCGAGCACTATGAAAAGCCAACAGCTGAGCGTAAGCGTAAAAAAGCTGCAGCGGTTAAGCGTCACATGAAGAAGCTTTCTCGCGATAACGCACGTCGCGTTAAATTATACTAATAGTATTAGGTCTTGTATAAATGAGCCTTTTAATAACGCTAAAAGATGCGCAAAAAGATGCGATGAGAGCGAAAGACAAACAACGTCTTAACCCTATTCGCATGGTGCTTGCCGCAATCAAGCAACGTGAGATTGACGAGCAAATAACACTAGACGACGCAGGTATTACCTCCGTTATAGTGAAGCTTGTTAAACAACGTCGTGATTCTTACACTCAGTACAAAGATGCTGGGCGTGAAGATTTAGCCGAAATTGAAGCCAATGAGATCGCAGCACTAGAAACTTTTTTACCTCAACAATTGAGTGAAGAAGAAATAGTTGCCCTTATTGATGCGGCTATTGCTGATACTAATGCAGCAGGTATGCAAGACATGGGTAAAGTAATGGGCATAATCAAAAGCAAAGCCGAAGGACGTGCCGATATGGGCAAGCTTTCTGGTTTAATTAAGCAACGATTAACAGCCTAATACTCCCACATACACAAAGTATGATTAAAGCAAACCGAGCCTAGTGCTCGGTTTCTTCGTTTAAGTAGACAAACAAAACGCTTTTAAGTAATGCTCGTGCATGTAATTAAGTGACTTATTGTGTAGCTACAAAAGCACATCGAAGGCTAGGTAAAATGGGTTATTTAGGGCTATCACTTACTGCGCCTGCACTGCTCTACCTTCAATATCCTAGCTTTGTATGCTGTTAGCGTCAGGTTTAGCACCTAAAAATGATTAAGTATTATTGCCCATGGATATAATGTAGCTTTTTAGCTTACCGATACCCCTTTTATAAATGCGCGCATTGTGTTGAAATTACACCTCACCAATTGTTAGGACTACTTACAAAACATGGCTGGAAAGATCCCACGAAATTTTATTGACGATTTACTCGCCAGAACAGATATTGTAGAGCTAATAGACTCTAAAGTTGGTCTTAAAAAAGCAGGTAAAGACTACCAAGCTTGCTGCCCTTTCCATAACGAAAAATCTCCCTCGTTTACTGTTTCTCAAGATAAACAGTTTTACCACTGCTTTGGCTGTGGTGCTAATGGCAACGCTATTTCGTTTGTTATGGAATACGACAAGCTTGAATTTGTTGATGCCATAGAAGAGCTCGCAAGCCTTTTAAATTTAGACGTACCTCGCGAGAAAGGCACTAGCTCAGCACCTGAGCGCACGGCAGCGCAAAAGCGCTCAGATTACGATTTAATGTTACACACAGCACGCTTTTACCAGCATCAATTAAAGCACCACAGTAACTCTGCTGCGGTGATTGACTATGTAAAAGGGCGTGGTTTAAGTGGCGAAACCGTTAAAAAGTTTATGATTGGTTATGCGCCGAGCGAATGGGAAGCGCTGTGCCAACAACTTGGCAGAACAAAAGAGCAAAAAGAACAGCTGGTCGAGCTTAAGCTCGCCTCAGAAAAAACACCAGGTAGGCAGTTTGATTTTTTCCGCGATCGGTTAATGTTCCCTATTCGTGATAAACGTGGCCGTGTTATCGCCTTTGGCGGGCGTGTAATGCAAGCCGACCAAGGGCCAAAATACCTCAACTCACCAGAGACCCGCATTTTTCATAAAGGCTTTGAGCTATATGGTCTTTATGAGGCAAAACAAGCACATAAAAAGCTTGAACATGTACTTATTGTAGAAGGTTACATGGATGTAGTTGCACTTGCAGAGCAAGGTATTGAATATGCCGTAGCTGCGCTTGGCACCGCAACAACAAGCGAGCATATGCATACGCTATTTAGAACCACCGACAAAGTTATTTGTTGTTACGATGGCGACAGAGCGGGCCGCGACGCTGCATGGCGAGCACTAGAAAATGCCCTGCCCTACTTAAACGATGGCAAAGCATTACACTTTGTATTTTTACCTGACGGCGAAGACCCCGATTCACTGGTTCAGCAAGAAGGTAAAACACAGTTTGAGCAACGCTTAAGCCAAGCAGATGATTTTACCAAAGTGTTATTTAATAAGCTTAGCCAAGAAGTAGACCTAACACTCGACTCAGGCAAAGCTAAGCTGTTGAGTGCCGCTTTGCCGTTGATTGAAAAAATTCCGAGTGAATTTTACCAAGAAAATATTTTAGAGCAGTTAGGGCGATTAATTGGCCGTACGCGTGAGCAACTAAATAGCCGCTTAAAAACACCAAAGCAACAACACGCTGTTGAACGAAAATTTAAAATTACCCCAATGCGCCAAGCTATTGGTATTTTAATTCAGCACCCACAGTTAGCTAAAAGTGTGCCCCATTTGCCAGAATTGGCGCAAATGAACATAGCAGGCATTGGTTTGCTACTGCGCTTACAAGAGCGCGCACTGCAAAAAGACAATGCTAACACAGCGGTTTTACTCGAATCATTTAGAGATTCCGAAGATTACGAACCGCTAGTAAAGCTTGCCACATGGCAGCACCAAATTAGTGATGAGCGTTTAGAGACTGTTTTTCAAAATACTTTTAAATTTATTGAAGATCAGTGTTTAAATTATCGACTAGAGACCCTATTAATAAAGGACAAGACACAGGGCTTATCAAGTGATGAAAAACTAGAATGTCATTTACTTATGACAGCGCTAAAAGCGAGTAACAGCTAGTCAGACTTGATTTAAACTGTTATACTGTGCTATTCACTGCGTCACATTATTAAAGTTAGTTAAAAGGCTAACTCTATGATGGCGCCTGTTGTATCAACTTATCAGAGTGGAAGAAACAATCTCTATGGATCCAACTCCTCAGTCACAATTAAAACTTCTGATTCAAAAAGGTAAAGAGCAAGGCTACTTAACTTTTGCTGAAGTAAATGATCACCTTCCACAAGACATAATCGACTCAGATCAAGTAGAAGATATCATTAGCATGATTAATGACATGGGTATCAAGGTTAGCGAAAACGCGCCCGATGCTGATGAATTAATGATGCAAGAAACCACGACAGACGAAGACGCAGCAGAAGCTGCTGCTGCAGCCCTTGCAACTGTAGAAAAAGAAATTGGCCGTACAACTGACCCAGTGCGCATGTATATGCGTGAAATGGGTACTGTTGAACTTCTTACACGTGAAGGCGAAATTGTAATCGCTAAGCGTATTGAAGAAGGTATCAACCAGGTACAAATTTCTGTTGCCGAATACCCTGAAGCGATTACTTACCTACTTGAACAGTGGGATAAGTTTGAAGCTGAAGAAATGCGCTTAAGCGACATTATTTCAGGCTTTTTCGACCCTAACGAAGACGAAGCGCAAATCTCAGCAACTCACATCGGCTCTGAATTAAGTGAAGAGCAACTTGATGAAGACGATGATGAAGATGACAAAGACAGCGATGACGATGAAGACGAAGAAGAAGTAGATACAGGCCCAGACCCAGAAGAAGCCCGTATTCACTTTGAAAACTTACGTGATTTATACGTTAAAGCTCGCGCTACCTTTGATGAAAAAGGGCGTTCGCACCCAGATTCTCAAGCCGCTATTTTTGAAATTGGCGAGCTTTTCAGAACCTTTAAATTAGTACCAAAACAGTTCGATCGCATGGTTAACAACATGCGTGAAATGATGGATAGAGTGCGTATTCAAGAACGCCTTATCATGAAACAAGCGGTACAAATTGCTAAGCTACCTAAGAAAACGTTTATTAAGCACTTTGCTAATAACGAAACTGACTCAGCGTGGCTAGACCTAGAAATAAATGCTAACGAAAAACATTCAGCTAAACTTGAAGAAGTGAAGCCTGAAATTATTCGTTGCATCCAAAAGCTATGTGTAATTGAAGAAAGCACAGGCTTAAGCATTGAGCGTATTAAAGACATTAACCGTCGTATGAGCATTGGTGAAGCAAAAGCGCGCCGTGCGAAAAAAGAAATGGTTGAAGCTAACTTACGTCTTGTAATCTCAATTGCTAAAAAATACACAAACCGTGGTTTACAGTTCTTAGATTTAATCCAAGAAGGTAACAT
>NZ_DCYU01000101.1:7192-14575 GCF_002331165.1 Pseudoalteromonas sp. UBA2102 | reverse complement strand
GGCTTGATGAAAGCGGTAGATAAGTTTGAATACCGCCGTGGTTATAAGTTCTCGACTTATGCTACGTGGTGGATTCGCCAAGCGATTACCCGCTCAATTGCTGACCAAGCAAGAACAATCCGTATTCCAGTACATATGATAGAAACGATTAATAAACTTAACCGTATCTCTCGTCAAATGTTACAAGAAATGGGTCGTGAGCCAAATCCTGAAGAATTAGCAGAACGCATGATGATGCCTGAGGATAAAATCCGTAAGGTACTTAAAATTGCCAAAGAGCCAATTTCGATGGAAACACCAATCGGTGATGATGAAGATTCGCACTTAGGTGACTTTATCGAAGATACCACTATTGATTCGCCAATCGACTCGGCAACAATGGAATCTCTTCGTGGCGCAACAAACGATGTGCTAGCAGGCCTTACAGCCCGTGAAGCTAAAGTACTTCGTATGCGCTTTGGTATTGATATGAATACCGACCACACCTTAGAAGAAGTAGGTAAACAGTTTGACGTAACACGTGAGCGTATTCGTCAAATAGAAGCGAAAGCACTGCGTAAATTACGCCACCCTTCTCGCTCTGATTTACTAAAAAGCTTTTTAGACGCTAAATAATTTAGCGCTTCATATAAACTAAAAAGGCCGCTGTAGCGGCCTTTTTTCTATTTAAAGGAAACAACCATGGCTTGGATCCAAATCCGTATCAATGCCAATGCTGCTACCGCAGATGCAGTGAGTGACTTATTAATGGAAGCAGGCAGCGCCTCTGTTACTTTTATTGACGCTAAAGACACCCCTATTTATGAGCCTAAAATTGGCACCGTTGAGTTTTGGGCCGATACCACTGTAATTGGTCTATTTGAAGCCAATCATGATATGAACGCGGTAATTGCATTACTTAAGCGTCATGATGAAATTAAAGACACGCTGGTATACAAAATTGAGCAACTAGAAGATAAAGACTGGGAACGTGAGTGGATGGATAACTTTCACCCAATCCAGTTCGGCGAAAAACTGTGGATATGCCCAAGCTGGCGCGACATTCCAGACCCAGATGCAGTTAATGTACTGCTCGACCCAGGCCTTGCGTTTGGTACGGGTACGCATGCAACAACGGCACTGTGCCTTAAATGGTTAGAAAGCCAAGATTTAACCGGCAAAACGGTAGTAGACTTTGGTTGTGGCTCGGGCATTTTAGGCATTGCAGCCATTAAACTTGGTGCAGAGCGCATGATAGGTATTGATATTGACCCGCAAGCACTTGAAGCAAGCTTAGATAACGCACAGCGTAATGGCGTAGCCGATAAGCTTGAGGTATACCTACCAGAAAACCAACCTGAGTTTAGTGCTGATATTGTAGTAGCTAATATTTTAGCGCAACCGCTGCGTGAGCTTCACAGTGTAATTTTGGGATTACTTAAACCGGGTGGCAAAATTGCTATGTCGGGCATATTAGAAGAGCAAGCCCAATCGGTTGCCGATATTTACGCACCGTTTATTGAGCTTGACGATATTGCACTAGAGGGTGATTGGACCCGTGTAAGCGGCACAAAAAATAGCTAACCGCATACATTTATAAATTTAGAGTTTTAACTCAAAACTTGCATGTAAAGCCTGTATTTAACAGGCTTTACTATTTTTTTACAGTTAGAAAATTAGCACGCATAATTTGACAAAATTATTTTTTGTTTAAATTTCAAACAAATCGACCCACTTGTCATGCGGTTATCAAAAGTCAATACGAAAAGGGCAAAAAAAAGTCACTTTTGTTCAATTTATAGCCTTTGATTTTTCCTAAAAAAACCGTAAACTTAGCGCCCCTTGAAAAGAGGCCTATTGAATACAGTGCGTATCGGTTCATACCAACTTGAGAATAATGTAATAGTCGCGCCAATGGCAGGTATTACAGACAGACCATTTAGACAGCTTTGCCGCCGCTTAGGCGCAGGCTTGGCCGTGTCTGAAATGTTATCGTCAAACCCGAAGGTTTGGAAAACTGAAAAATCGATGAACCGTATGGATCACAGCGGTGAGTCGGGTATACGCGCGGTGCAAATTGCAGGAGCTGATCCTGAGCTTATGGCGCAGGCCGCACAATTCAATGTTGCTAACGGTGCACAGATCATAGATATCAATATGGGGTGCCCAGCAAAAAAAGTGAACAAGAAACTCGCAGGCTCTGCATTATTACAGTTTCCTGAACTTGTGGAAGAGATAGTTGATGCAGTGGTTAACGCTGTTGATATCCCGGTCACACTTAAAATCCGCACAGGATGGGATCAGGACAACCGTAATGGTGTAGAGATTGCGAGAATAGCTGAGCGTTATGGCATTGCGTCACTTGCCGTACATGGGCGTACACGCGCATGTATGTACAAAGGTGAAGCAGAATATGCCACGATTAGGGATATAAAACGCTCAGTGTCGATACCTGTGGTTGCTAATGGTGATATTACATCTCCAGAAAAAGCAAAGCAGGTTTTGGACTATACGGGTGCAGATGCCATCATGATTGGCCGAGCCGCCCAAGGTCGCCCTTGGATATTTAGGGAGATAGACCACTATTTGCGAACTGGAGAACACTTACCACCACCTGCTATTTCAGAGGTGCGAAGTATTTTAATGGAGCATTTAGATAACCTCCATGCGTTTTACGGCGAGCCAATGGGAGCGCGAATCGCTCGCAAACATGTATCTTGGTATTTGCAAACCCATGACAGTGACGGTCAGTTTAGGCGAGTATTTAATGCGCTCGACAACCCACAAGCACAGGTTGACGCATTAACGCAATACTTTAAAACACTAGCAGCTAACTAAGAAAGAAAGAGATTAAATAATGTTCGAACAAAACGTGACTTCTCCATTTATCACAAACCCTCATGTTCAGTCACACGAGAAACCGCAGCCATTGCGTGATGCAGTAAAAAAAGCTGTTCACCACTATTTAAAGCAGCTTAACGGTCAAGATGTGCAAGACGTTTACGACCTTGTTCTTTCAGAGCTAGAAGCGCCATTACTTGAAGAAGTAATGACATACACACGTGGTAACCAAACTCGTGCGGCAATTTTACTAGGTATCAACCGTGGTACTTTACGTAAAAAGCTTAAAAAATACGGCATGAACTAATACCAATTATATTGAAAGCGTAAGCATGCTAACGAACTAAACAAGCCCATAACGGCGTTAAAAATTTCTTATGTAGAATAACTACACTGTAAAATTTTTGCCTTGTTATAGACTTGTTTTCCTATCGTTATAACTGCTTACTAATCAAATACAATTGGTATCATGCAAAAAAGCACCTTAGGGTGCTTTTTTTATGCGCACAATTTAGTAGAGATGTTGCAAAATGCTCACGCTTATTGGCGCTTTATAAGTCGTTTTTTGAGTAGTAATCAGTTAAAATGCCCGCTTCTAAGCTAGCTCATTAACTGAGGAAATTAAACTACAATGGATACTCATCGTCCTATTCGTCGCGCACTATTAAGTGTGTCTGATAAAACCGGTATTGTTGAATTTGCCCGCGCACTAGAAGCGCAAGGTGTAGATATTTTATCAACTGGCGGTACCTGCAAACTCCTTGCTGATAACGGCATAAAAGTGACTGAAGTATCAGATCACACAGGTCATCCTGAAATCATGGATGGTCGCGTAAAAACCCTTCATCCTAAAATTCACGGCGGTATTTTAGCGCGTCGCGGACAAGATGAAAGCGTAATGGCAGATAACAACATCTCTGCTATCGATATTGTTGTAGTTAACTTATACCCCTTTGCGAATACTGTCGCTCAAGAAAACTGCAGCCTTGAAGATGCTATTGAAAACATTGATATTGGCGGACCTACCATGGTTCGTGCAGCCGCTAAAAACCACAAAGACGTCACCATCGTGGTAAACGCAAACGATTACGAGCGCGTTATTAGCGAAATGCAAAGCAACAATGGCTCAACAACGTACAAAACACGTTTTGATTTAGCCATTGCCGCGTATGAGCACACAGCTCAGTACGATGGCATGATTGCTAACTACTTTGGCAAAATGGTACCTGATTACACTGAAGAAGCCGCTGAAGAGACTAAATTCCCACGCACTATCAATATGCAATTCACTAAAAAGCAAGATATGCGTTACGGTGAAAACTCACATCAAGATGCTGCTTTTTATGTTGAAAACAACGTAAGCGAAGCGTCTGTTGCAACAGCTACTCAACTACAAGGTAAAGCCCTGTCGTTTAATAACATTGCAGATACCGACGCAGCACTTGAGTGTGTTAAAGAATTTGATGTACCTACATGTGTTATTGTTAAACACGCAAACCCGTGTGGCGTTTCAATTGGCGAAGATATTCTTAGTGCTTACGACCGCGCCTTTAAAACAGATCCAACCTCAGCGTTTGGTGGCATTATTGCCTTTAACCGCGAGCTTGACGCTGCAACAGCACAAGCCATTGTTGAGCGTCAATTTGTTGAAGTAATTATTGCTCCTAGCGTTTCAAGCGAAGCAGCAAAAATTGTTGAAGCGAAAAAGAACGTACGCTTATTAGCGTGTGGTCAATGGAGTGGCAAAGCAACTGGCCACGATATTAAACGCGTTAACGGCGGTGTTTTAGTACAAGACCGCGACCTAGGCATGGTCACCCAAGGCGATTTAAAAGTCGTGTCTAAGCGCCAACCTTCTGAGCAAGAACTTAAAGATTTACTATTTTGCTGGAAAGTAGCTAAGTTTGTTAAATCAAATGCGATTGTATATGCCCGCGACGGTATGACCATTGGCGTAGGCGCAGGCCAAATGAGCCGTGTTTACTCAGCTAAAATAGCGGGTATTAAAGCCGCTGATGAAAATCTAGAAGTACCTGGCTCTGTGATGGCATCAGATGCGTTTTTCCCATTCCGTGATGGTATAGACGCAGCAGCAGCCGCTGGTATTACCGCGGTTATTCAACCGGGTGGTTCAATGCGCGATGAAGAAGTTATCGCCGCCGCTGACGAAGCTGGCATGGCGATGGTATTTACCGGCATGCGCCACTTCCGCCACTAATCACACAAAGGGTTAAACACAACGTTTAGCCCTTTTTGTTTGCAATCAATTCACGTATTCTGGTTCAACACCTATATAAAATGTTAAGGAACAAACGATGAAATTTGCACTAAAGTCACTACTTGTTGCCTCGCTTACGCTGACCTCAACAATGGCACTTAGCCATAACCATGAGTCAAGCCTTAGCCATGCTATTCAATCAAGCGAGCGTAGCGCTAAAAATAGCGCCCGCGATGAATACCGTCACCCAGAGCAAACACTGGCATTTTTTGGTTTTAAACCAACAATGACCGTGGTTGAAATTGCCCCAGGCGGTGGTTGGTACAGCGAAATTTTAGCCCCAGCACTTAAAGAGCAAGGCTTATATTACGCAGCGCATTTTCCGAGTGATTCATCGGTAGGTTACTACCAGCGCTCTTTAGCCGGCTTTAAGAAAAAAATGGCCGAAGATGAGCGTTTTAGCAAAGTAAAAATTTCTGAGTTTGCCCCATTAACGCACACTGATATTGCCCCTGCCGGCACTGCCGACATGGTATTAACCTTTCGCAATGTACATAACTGGTACATGGGTAAAGACACTAAAGGCGCACTCAGTGCATTTAAGTCTTTTTATAAAGCGTTAAAACCAGGTGGCGTATTAGGTGTAGTTGAACATCGCTTAGATGAAAGCCGACCTGATGAGGATCAAAAATCAACCGGCTACATGAAGCAAAGTTACGTGGTCGATTTAGCTAAAAAAGCTGGATTTGAATTAGTTGCAAGCAGTGAGATTAACGCCAATCCAAAAGATACAGCCGATCACCCTAAAGGTGTGTGGACGCTACCACCTAGCTTACGCCTTGGCGAACAAGACGCTGATAAATACAAAGCTATTGGTGAAAGCGACCGTATGACGCTGAAATTTAAAAAACCGCTTTAAATAGGAATATTTCGCCATGAATGTATTAGTCATTGGCAGCGGCGGCCGCGAACACGC
This sequence comes from Pseudoalteromonas sp. UBA2102, assembly GCF_002331165.1. Lineage (NCBI taxonomy): Bacteria > Pseudomonadati > Pseudomonadota > Gammaproteobacteria > Alteromonadales > Pseudoalteromonadaceae > Pseudoalteromonas > Pseudoalteromonas sp. UBA2102. The sequence goes on along the minus strand of NZ_DCYU01000101.1, from coordinate 8,561 downwards.
ACTTGCGTTTAAGGCCGCTCAAAACACGAAAGTAAACACTGTATTTGTAGCACCGGGTAATGCCGGTACTGCACTTGAGCCAAAACTAGAAAACGTTGCAATTAACGTTGAAGACCTAGATGGCCTATTAAGCTTTGCGCAACAAAACAATGTAGAACTTACTATTGTTGGCCCAGAAGTACCGCTTGTATTAGGCGTAGTAGATAAGTTCCGTGAACACGGTCTCGCTATTTTTGGTCCAACAGCCGGTGCAGCGCAGCTAGAAGGCTCTAAGTCGTTTACTAAAGACTTTTTAGCTCGCCATGCCATCCCAACCGCTGATTACCAAACGTTTGAACAAATTGACCCTGCCCTTGCTTATTTAAAGGAAAAAGGCGCGCCAATTGTAATAAAAGCAGATGGCCTAGCAGCTGGTAAAGGCGTTATTGTGGCAATGGATGAGCGCGAAGCTGAAGACGCTATTCGCGATATGCTTGCCGGTAATGCTTTTGGCGAGGCTGGCAGCCGCGTCGTGATCGAAGAGTTTTTAGAAGGCGAAGAAGCCTCTTTTATTGTTATGGTTGATGGTAAAAACATTTTGCCATTTGCAACAAGCCAAGATCATAAGCGTGCATACAATGGCGATGAAGGTCCAAATACTGGCGGCATGGGCGCATACTCACCGGCACCTGTAGTAACCGACGAAATCCACCAGCGCATTATGAACGAAGTAATCGTTCCTACCGTTGAGGGTATGGCAAGCGAAGGCCATCCTTACACTGGCTTTTTATACGCAGGCTTAATGATAGATGCCCAGGGCACGCCTAAAGTAATTGAGTACAACTGTCGTTTTGGTGACCCTGAAACGCAACCTATGATGCTTCGTCTTAAATCAGACTTAGTTGAACTAGTTGAAGCGGCAAACCGCGAAGAACTTGATAAAACAACCATTGAGTTTGACCCGCGCGCAGCCGTAGGTGTTGTACTTGCCGCTAAAGGCTACCCAGGTGACTACCCTAAAGGTGATGCAATATCAGGCCTTAAAGTTAACTACCCTGCTGATGAAAAAGTATTTCATGCGGGTACTAAGCAAGATGGCGAAAACGTTGTCACCGCAGGTGGACGTGTATTATGTGCAACGGCACTCGGCAATACCGTTACCGAGGCACAGCAACGTGCATACGAGCTTGTAAAACAAATTAGCTGGGAAGGTATGGAGTACCGCACCGATATTGCTTACAGAGCGATTGCCCGAGAGCAGTAGCCTGTAACTAAATTATTGGTTTAACTTAGGGCCTGTTTATCTTTCGAGATTAAATTTGCAGCAGTGTGTTTGGTATTTAGGCAAGGCAGAGCCTATGTAGTGTGGTTATTCCCCATAAATAGGCGA
>NZ_DCYU01000101.1:0-6922 GCF_002331165.1 Pseudoalteromonas sp. UBA2102 | reverse complement strand
TTTAGGCAAGGCAGAGCCTATGAAGTGTGGTTATTCCCCATAAATAGGCGATAACGCAGTATAAATACCAAACACGCGCTGCACGAAGGTTCGTCCTAGGGACGATTAACTCTTTGTTGCTCGGTTTTTACTTAGCCCACTAGGTTACAAACCTCGCGCCACGATTAAATCGTCCCTAGTTAGAACAAATTTTAATCCTGAAGGATAAGCAGGCCCTAAAAATTTAACTAAAAAAGCGCAGTTTATATGCGCTTTTTTAGTGCTACACTAATTAAAAGAGTTATTACAAGTATACAACGTTGGAAACGAAAACTTTACGTTATCATGCCGCGGCCATAGCCATACTGATTTTCATATTTTATATTATTAGCACACTCGCTTCTAACCTGGTTGTGCCGACTCGCTATACCATCGATAAAACCACGCCTGTATATTTAGACTTTGCCTACTACATAGATGAAAGTAAATCTCACACACTCAACGATATTATTTTAAATCCCGAGCTAATCACCCACCAGCCGTTAACCGATATTCAATGGAGCTTTAAGCAGCAAAACTATTGGCTATTTATAGACCTTGAAAATAAAAGTTTGGATGCTCAAGACATTGTTGCCCATTTTGATAACCCGATGGTTGATCACCTCAGCGTGTATCGGTTAAACAAAAGAAATGAGCTTATAGAAAGCTATAAATTAGGTGATAAAGTAAAGTCTCTCACGCTTTTCCAATATAGCGTACCGCATATACGTTTTGCACTTGAGAGTAAAACAACAGAGCGCTTAGCCATAAAAATAGATACAACGGGGATCAGCAAAACCCCGGTTAATTTGTACCGCCATAAAGAATTTGTTGATTTAGTTCGCTCGCAAACCGGAATTTGGGGCATATTTGCCGGCGTGTTATTAATGGCTGCCCTGTATAATTTAGTGCTTTATTTTGGGATTAAAGACCGCGTTTATTTAGTTTATATAGGCTATATAATTAGTGCGCTGTGTTTAATGGGCATTGTAATGGGCTTTGGCTTTTACTTGTGGCCCCTAGAGTGGCAATTGTACTTACACGAAAAAGTGATTTTTTCAAACTACGCAATGGCCTTTTTTACGCTCGCCTTTTGCACCATGTTTTTGCGCTACCACAAGGACAAATGCTGGCGCTATAAAATGAGTAAAGCGCTACTTATTTTAATATCTTTATTATCAATCACCACTTTATTCATACCCGAGTACATTGCAGCCCCCATCTTTTTTTGTGTATTAAGCTTGTTATATATTACGTGTGTTATTTTAATTTATAACAAACTACGCACGGGCTTTAGGTGGGCGAAGTTCTACGTTTTTTCGTGGGTTCCCCTCATTGTTGGCGCGGCAATACAGCCGTTAGAATTAACGGGCTATTTGGATTATAGCTTTGCGATTCGTCACGCGTTTTTAGTGGCTATATTGTGTGAAGTTATTTTAATGGCTATGGCACTTGCTGATAGAGTGCGCTACCAGCGCGAGCGTGCGCTTTATCATGCTACACATACCCAGCAAACTAAATTACTTAACAGTGCCAAATTAAAACAAGCGTTTATGAGCTTACAAGCACAGGGGCGTAATACCACCTTGTGTTTAATTAAAATTCGCCATTTTAATTCGCTCAATACCATTATTACCCCATCACAGGGCTACACTTTAATAAAGCATGTGGCTAAGCAAATAGAGTTAGAGCTTAGCCATGAGCGCGAATTTACCAACCTAGATACAGATTTTAATAACAGCCCCCGCTTAGCCGACTTAGGCAGCGGGGTATTTGCCTGCATATCTACTAAAAACCAAAACCAGGAGTCACTTGAAGGGGCCTTAATTAAAGTTATAAATAGCCTACCCAAACAATACGAAATTCAAGGCTTAAACTTACAACTTACCTATAACATAGGGATTAGTAGCGCAGCCCACAGTGACGACTTTGAATACTGGACGAAACGGGGTTACTTGGCACTTAAAAAAGCTAAAAGTAATAACGATTTAGTAGTAAGCGCTTCTAACGGCAGTAATATATTAATGGATGTGGCATTGGCCGCTAAATTACAACAAGCGATTAAAAACAACCAACTTGCGTTGTATTACCAACCTCAAATAGGGCTGAACTTTAATCAAGTATGTGGCGCTGAAGCGCTGCTACGTTGGCCCGATCCGGCTTTTAAAGGCGTATCGATAGAAGAGCTGATCACCCTTGCTGAGCACACAGGTATTATTAACGAGCTTACCTTATGGGTTATTGAGCAAGCCTGTAAGGATATCGTCAAACTAACCGAGCAAGGCTATAACGATCACCCAATTAGCGTAAATTTAAGTGCTAAAAATCTGTCGATTAAAAACCTAGCCGAAAAAGTCGAAAACATTCTTATAAAATACCAAGTTCCGGCGCAGCTTCTTAAGTTTGAATTAACGGAGTCAGCATTAGTCGAAAGCCACGAAGCGCTTATTTCATTGGTTAATGAGCTTTCTGATTTAGGGGTGCGCGTGGTCCTTGATGACTTTGGCACTGGCTATTCATCGCTAAGTTATTTGGTTAATTACCGCTTTACGGAGCTCAAAGTAGATAAATCGTTTGTATTTGATTTAACGAATAACACCGCCAATAAAGTGATTGTGCAAACCGCTATAGATATGGCACATAACCTAGGGCTATCTATAACCATGGAAGGCATAGAAACCCAAGATGTGCACCACTTATTAAAAGAAATGGGCGCCGACAGAGCGCAAGGTTACCTATACGCTAAGCCACTCCCCCTAGATGACTATTTGTATTTCTTAAAAAGCCAATACAGTTTAAAGATGTTAAACTCCACGTTTTAATATCAACATCTTTAGGGGCCAAGTAAAGATGCAAGGCACTTTGCGTAAATTAAAATCGAGCTTAACAGAGCCGGTTCAATATCATCTTCCTGTGGGCGACAACCTAGTCGACCTAAACGCACTCATTGGTAAAGAGTTAACGCTGACGTTTAGCGGTACCATTTTATGCTCAAACTGTGGCAAAAAAACCAAAAAGAGTTACTCGCAAGGCCACTGTTTTGTGTGTATGCGTAAGCTTGCTAGCTGCGATATGTGCATTATGAAACCAGAAACCTGCCATTACGATAAAGGCACCTGCCGCGAGCCACAATGGGGCGAAGAAAACTGCATGATCCCGCATTATGTGTATTTAGCCAACACCTCTGGGCTTAAAGTAGGCATTACTCGCCATACGCAAATACCGACACGTTGGGTTGATCAAGGCGCCACTCAAGCACTGCCTATTTTTAAAGTACAAACACGTTTGCAATCAGGCTTAGTTGAGGTGGCATTGGCCGAGTTTATTGCCGATAAAACCAATTGGCGTAACATGCTAAAGGGTCAAAACGAAGCCATTGACCTTAAAGCCGCTGCGGCAGAGCTGATCCCGCAAATTAGCGATAAATTAAACGAGCTAAGCGAGTTATTTGGTGCCACAGCCATAGAGCAACTTGATGAAGACGTGGTTGATTTAAACTTTCCGGTGACAGAGTACCCTACTAAAATTAGCTCGTTTAATTTTGATAAAAACCCAGTAGTAAGCGGCGTGCTGCAAGGTATAAAAGGTCAGTACTTAATTTTTGATACTGGCGTTATTAATGTGCGTAAATTTACCTCATACGAGGTAACCGTAGGGTAACTATGCTAAACAGCTTTCCACAGTTATTAATTGTTTATAATGAGCTTGAAATAGCGCACGATAAACAAGAACAAGAAGCGTGTTTGCACAGCGTTACGCAAAGTGAGCTTAGTAATGTGCGTGTGTTGAACAAGCAAGGTGAGTACGTTGACCTGCAAGGCGCTGCATGCGCACCTCTTTCACAGGAGCAGCTAGCGCAACTGGTCACTACTTATTTATTAAATGAAGGGCAATGCTGCCTTGGCAAAATTAAAACCCTTAATACCAAGCAGGCGTTTGATTTACTAGGTTTATAACCCTTTAGTTATACCAATTCGCTTAATTAAGTATTATTGCGGATTGGTATTAGTACTCACTAAGCACTTTTATATGCGCTACAGCACTTCTTCCTAATGCTGATAGCGCATAGCCCCCTTCAAGGTAAGATATAACACCCTTGCAACCACTCTCTTTTGCAACGTCGCATAATTGCTCTGTAAGCCAGCTGTAGTCATCTTCTACAAACTTTAAACTTGCCATGTCATCTTCTAAGTGGGCATCAAACCCTGCACTAATAAATAGCAGCTCTGGCTTAAAAGCTTTTAATTTTGGCAACCATTGGGTATTAAACACTTCTTTTAAATCATCGCCACTACTGGCAATTGGCAAAGGGGAATTAACTATGTGGCTGTTATTTTTTACGGCCGTGTTTGGGTAAAATGGGTATTGAAATAGCGAACAAAGTAATATGTTTTCATCGTTTATAAATATGTCTTGGGTGCCATTACCATGGTGTACGTCAAAATCAGCAATTGCTATACGTTTAATGCCTTTACTTTGGGCATACTTAACCGCTATAGCTAAATTATTAAATACACAAAACCCAGAAGAAGCGTGCGCATTGGCATGATGCCCTGGCGGGCGTACAGCGCAAAACGCCGCATCGAGTTTATCTGCGAGAATTTCATCTACAGCCAACAACCCTGCTCCTACGGCGCGCTCTACCGCTTTAAACGAATCAGGGCAAAGCCAGGTATCGCCATCAAGGTTATGCAGCCCCTGCTCAGGAACTAAGCGTTCCACAAGGTTAACTAATGACTCATCATGGGCTAATAAGTAATGCTCACGCTGCGCTTTAGGCGCTTGTAGATGCGTTAAGCCAATATCTACACCACTTGCCAAAAGTCTATCGGCAATAGCGTCTAGGCGCTCTGGGCACTCAGGATGATCGTCAATCATTTTATGTTTACGGCAATGAGGATGTGAAATAACTGCAGTACGCATAAACGCTCCTTTAATGTGAGTGCTTAATATAACAAAGCCACCTTACGGTGGCTTTGCGACTTTGGTGTATAGCATCACTACTTAGCTTTTAAATTTAGGTTTCTAAAATCAAAACTAAAGTCTGTTACCGCTGTTGATACCGCGCGCATTTTGGCGCTATTTACACGGTTGTTTGCGCCCATATCAAAACGAATAAACGCATCGGCCTCGAGTAGCTTTTCATCCCACTTAACAATAAACGTATTACCTGTGTAATGCTCAAGCGTGCCTTTTAAGCGTTTGGTATGGGTAAAATCAATACGTAGTTTGCCATCTAGTTGCTCAATAATTACATCGCCGTACCAATCGTCATGTAACGTGCCGGTGTAATTTATATTAGGTAACTGTGGCTGGTAATCTGCTGGGGTGTCGGGTTTTGCATTGGCGTAGGCTTTTTGTTTACTCGCAAAATGTTTTTTAGCCAACTCTTCAACCCAGTCTTTATCTTCAAGCTCAAGGGCATCTTCGAGCACTTCGTGGGTTACTGCCGAAAGTGCACTAAATGCTTGCTGATTAGATAAAATAACAATGCCGAGCTTTTTCTCAGGCAATAATGTAACTTGCGACACCATACCTAAAATGCCCCCGCCATGGCCTAGCTTTTTAAAGCCGTGGTAATCTTCAATGCTCCAACCTAGCCCATAGCCTCTAAATTGCTGATGATAGGCCTCATACGCACTTTTAGAAGCCATAGAGGTAATATGCGGGTGCCACATTTGCGCTTGCTGTTTTTCACTAAATAGTTGCTCGCCGCTTGGCATTTTTCCGCCAGCTAACTGCGTTAGTAACCATTGGCTCATATCGTTTACGCTCGATGCAATAGCCCCTGCGCCTCTAAAGTCTTCTAGGTAGTTAACAAAAAAAGGATTGAGCTTGCCATCCATTGGTATGTGGCCAATTGCCCAGTTTTTATTGCTTTTTGGAATACGCGAAAAGCCCGCGCGCGAGTTATCCATGTGCAAAGGCTGTAATATATTTTTTTCGATGTAATCATTCCAGCTCATTCCTGATACACGTGCCACCACTTCGCCTGCGGTTACAAACATTAAGTTGTTATAGGCATACTGGCTGCGAAAGCTGCTGGCTGGCTTTAAATACTGTAGGCCGGCTAAAATATCCTCTATAGATTTATCAGTACTTGGCCAAATCATTAAATCGCCCTGCCCAAGCCCTAAGCCACTGCGATGGCTTAATAAATCACGAACACGCATTTCGCGAGTCACGTATGAGTCGTACAACCTAAACTCAGGTAAGTGGTCAATTACCCTGTCATCCCAGCTTAACTTACCTTCATCAACCAACTTAGCCAGCGCTGCACTGGTAAACGCTTTTGTGTTTGAGGCAATACCAAAAAGTGTGTCTTTGTTCACTTTTGCATTTGTATTGAGGTTGCTTGTCCCAAACCCTTTAGCAAATACAACTTTATCGTCTTGCACAACCGCTACCGCCATACCCGGCACGTCAAAGCGTGCCATTGAGGTGTTAATAACCTCTTCTAAGTCCGTGGTATTAATTTGTGCCCAACTATTAAAAGTGGCACTGGCAAGCAACGCTAAACTGGCTAATTTGGTGAGTTTCATGATTATCCTTATTATTTTTGGTGCACTGCAAATTCAATATCAGCACGCTCTTTATTTGTATCGGGCTTATGCGGCCGATTAAGTATTGCATCACTGTATTCTTTTGGTACGCCAGCCTCAAGCGCGCCGCGATGAACGTGCTGAATATACCAGTCGTATGGCAGTACATCGTTATCATGGGTGTTAGCAATATAGCAGTGGGCCTCTATTTGCTCACCATCTAACAAAGTGGGCTTAATAGCCACGCAATCGTAGCCTGGGCCCTCTATGGTATCTAAAATTGCTTTTTCGGCTTCATCAAGTTCATACACCACGCCATATACCAAGGCGTTTTTGTCATCACTTTTTTGAATACTGCACTT